>CAZKWZ010000001.1:0-8147 GCA_964556795.1 uncultured Gammaproteobacteria bacterium
TTTCTGGAGAAATATTAATTAAAGGTTTTTCATCCATGTTTTAGCATATAATAGCTATATGAAAGTTGCAATCGTGGGTGGCGGAATCACAGGGCTGGTAGCGGCTTATCGATTACTGGAAAAAGGATATGGGGTAGATATTTTTGAAAAAAGCGATAGCTTGGGTGGGCTTTTGGGTAGTTTTAGGGTTGAGGGTAGCAATTTAGAAAAGGCTTACCATCATATTTTTAAAACTGATAAAGAGGTCATAGCTTTGATCAAAGAATTGGGTCTGGAAAAGAATCTAAAATGGTATGAGAGTAAAACTGCCTTGTATTGGGATAAAATTGTTTATCCATTTGCCGGGGCGATAGATTTATTGAAGTTTAAACCATTAAATTTGATAGATAAATTGAGATTGGGACTGGTAAAAATATATTTAGAAAAAGAAAATAACTATCAAAAGTTTGAAAATATCCTGGCCTATGAATGGATGAAAAAATACTGTGGAAACAGAGCATATAAGGTTGTTTGGGAACCACTCCTAAAAGGAAAATTTGGTGATAAATATCAGGAAGTATCAATGGCCTGGATGTGGGCCAGAATTCATACCAGAGCTAATTCAAGTGAGGGAGGAAAGGAATATTTAGGCTATCTTGAGGGTGGTTTTCAGTTGATTGTCGATGAATTGGAAAAAAGAATTAAAAAACTAGGTGGAAGTATAGAAATGAGAAGTGAGATTTTAGATTTTGGAAAGTTTGAGAATGAATATGACAAAATCATCAGCTTGGCACCACTAAAAGAGGTGGAATATTTGGGAGCAATAACATTAGTATTTACTTCAAAACAAAGTTTAAGTCCTTATTATTGGCATAATATTAATGATCTTGAATCCCCTTTCTTGGCATTTATCCAACATACAAATTTAATGGGGACAGAAAACTATAATGGAAAAAATATTTACTACCTTGGAACATATTTACCCCAAAATCACAAATATTTTACATGCAAGGATTCTTTAATTGAAAAAGATTTTTGGGGATATTTAAAGAAAATTTTTCCTGGCTTTAATGAAAAAGAAATTATTGAAAAAAATATTTTTAGATTTAAATATGCACAGCATATAGTAGATATTGGTTATAGAAAAAAAATTGCTAAGTATAAAAATAATAAAGGAAAAATAATTTATGCCAATTTTGCACAAATTTATCCCGAAGATAGGGGTATTAATTATGCGGTCAGAGAGGGAGAAAAGGTAAGTAAATTGTGATTGATAAAAAACCGAGATAGGTGAGCAACAGTTTCTAAATCAAATTTACCAGCAAGGAGTGAGTCGATTGTTTCCCGGAGACTAAGGGCGGTGAGTTTGTTTTTATCAGGTAGTTGGTCTAAATCATCAATGGTAGCCGTGGTAGTCATGGAGCTTATCCAAGATTTACCAGCATCAGAAAACCCCAAACCACCAATACGGCGACCGATGGAGGTAGGAGAAGTCGGTAAAATTAAACGGTGCTGTTGATGAGGATAATCGTAAAAATCAGCAAAAACTAGCTGCTCAGTAGCGTGATTAGAATCTAAGTTTAAATGTCCATCTTTTATAAGAGCAAAAAAGAGTGAAGCCTGAGAGATATTATCAACGATTTCTCCATACCTAAGGGCGTTATATACCTCACCCGGAGTAAGTAATTTAGGTTTAACAAATTCTTTGGTACCTTCAATGTATTTACCAGATGAGCTACTTTCATCCAAATCATCAATTTTTATTTCAAAGATATCTACCCGAGAATAATCACCTAAACGTGAGGGATCGGCGATAAAGGTAGTTTCGGCAACAAATTGGGACTGATGGAGTTTTAAACCGGTATTATCTTCAATTCTTTCCGGTTTAAAACCAAAACATCGGGGTGGATTGTGTTTTAAAGTAAATCCAATTGAGGTACGAAATTCTTCGTTAGCGAGAACGTAACTTCCCGTTTGATTCCGAATAATGAAGACTGATCCCTCGCCATGAGAAACAAATTCATCGGGTAATAATTCAGGATGGTGAATTACTCGTTCATTGATAGTCACTGGAATATTTTGACCACTACCTAGAGTATATTTAGTAGTTTTGTAGTATGGGGAAGCATCAATAGCCAGACTACGTTTGACAATGGTATCTGGTTGGGGTGGATTTTGATTTCGAAAACCTAAACTTTCTTCGCCTTTAAGTAAAATAGCGACAGAATATTTTGACTTAAAATTTGGATTTTCAGCAATGATTTTAAAGGCTTTTTCAGTTTTTCGACCATTTTGAGACCAGATTAAATTAAAATTTACTTCAGATTTGTCGGCACCAATATCAGTTACCCCCTGCAAACTGGCAAATTCCGGATACTCAGGATTAGTTTCCGGACCGGAAATAATTCCGTCAAAAAAATCTGGGGTTTTAAAATGGTTTTCGAAAGTTTTTTTAATACTAGCTAAAAGATCTTTATTTTCAGCTTTGGGGGAAACTTCGATTTTAAATGGACGAAAACGACGGTCAAAAAATTCATCGCTAGTGCGGACACTTTCGTCACTAAATTCAAGTGGATCAATAACCTCGGTATACCTCCTACTGGGAAGAAGCTGCCTTTTTTGATCATCTTTGGGAATATTACTACTAATATTTATTTGGGTTAAGGGAATAGCCTCGAAAGGATTGGCTAGTTTCTCATCGAAATTACGAATAGTTACAGAGTTGATAGGAGTACCTAAAAGATAGGCTAAAAGTAAACGATGGTGGCCGCTGATTAATTTTTTATCACCATTAGGAAAGACTTCAAAAACCGGAGGTTCTAACCTAGCAATAACTTCTTGTTGATCGTCGGTAACAGTAACAGCTCCGGAGAGATTAAAGGCATCAACACCTAAATATCTTAACCAGGAGGTAAATTCGACCAAATTGTTGATTCTTGATTCCTGAGCATAGGATTGAGTTAAAAAAATTTTTTCAGGGTTGGCGTGAGAATCAATAGACTCAAGTTTTATATCAGCATGTAGATATGGTTGATCACCGGCGTAGGTGGTTAACTGATGAAAGCGATTAAGATAGACGGGTGTGTTTTCGACATGAACGTGAGGGGAAATCTCAGGGGAAAGCGGAGGGATATCTTGGGAATTTTGAAGAGTCAAAAAAGCACGGGAGGGTGGAAAATTTTTTGACACTTCGGGCATTTAACTCAGTATAGCATTATGCTAGAATTTGGTGTGTCGAGTCCAATTTGGCGTGAAATATTGATAAAAAAGTTTGAGGAGGTGGCCTGGTTTAAAAAAAGTTCTCAGGAAATAAAAGAGCAATTAATTAGTCTTGGTGAAGAGAATCAGGAGCTGGCAGAGAAAATAATAAAACTGAAAAATCCTGAAAAAAATATTGAAATTCTAAGTATTGAAAAAGTGGTCAGTACAGAAAATTTGATCATTATCAATTTTAAACAAAGGTCACGACTAACTAACCAACTTTTTAACAAGGAGGTAGTTTTTGACAAAAACCTAGAGGCCAATATGGGTCATGGAGTTTTACTAATTAGTAATCAGGGAAAGGTTGAAGCTGTGGTAACAGGAAATAATCTGACAAGTATTAGAATGAAATTTCCCTCATTTTCCACAGAAAAAACTTTGTATTTACCAAGTAAGTTGGAAAAGTGGTTAAAAACAACACTAAATAAAAGTGAAATCGTAGTCTCAAATTTTGTCGATCTAGGAGAAACTGAAACCTTAATTTTTGCCGTAATTATAGAGGGTGGCGGAGAAACTAAGGCAAAAATAACCGAGAGTTTTGAATTTTATAAGATAAATGAAGTTGAAAGAATTATCGAAGAAAGTAAAGATTCATTCTTAATATCGGCTTTATCTAGACTAAAACTGAGAAAAGTGTTATAATATAGGATATGAAAATCCTATGTTCTTTGAACGAATATAGCCGCCAGGAAGCCGAAAAGAGACTACACCAAAGAAAATGGTTTCAAAACTCGGAAATAGATATCCAAAAAAAGATCTTGTCTATTCCAGAGACTTTTGAAGGTTTTTTAAATGATCTAACTGACAGAACTGATAATTTTGGTGATTTTGAGACTCTAAAGATGATCGATTTTAATTACAATGATCATTTTGCTCATTGCGTCTTTGAAGTGAAGTCTAACTTTACCGGAGTAATCGGACAAAAAGTTTATACTGCCTGGAAAAAAGGTGGTCATCATAGTATGAGAGGAACAGTTTTATTTGAAAATAACGGAAAAATAACTCATTTTTTAGTAAGAAACTGTCAAAGATATGCCATTGGTAAGGAAATTGCTGAATCAATTGGAAGTATTCATCCGCCACTAGAATTGATCAAAGAAGGAAAAATATCTAGTTTGTATCTGGAGGAAGAATTAGAAAAAATGATGAGAATTCCTAAATTAGAAATCAACCGCTATTTTGATCTGGGAAAGATATATCCTGACCCAGCCATGTCGGATAATATTGTAAATTTGTATGCGGCAACCACTAAAATTAAAAATATAAAAGAAATCAATAACTATCTTGAAGGTAAAAAATATGATGACAAAGGTTATAGTTTTAGCTTTGAAATAATTCCAATTGAAAAGCTATTGGACTTTTTAGCTAAAACAAACGATGCCTTTTTACTATCAATCTTTGGAAGACTACAGGCCCTAAATATCATCAAACTTTAGTTTGAAAGTTGAAATTATAAGATAATATTGTATAATCACTCAGACTTTATGTCGTGGTACGAAACGAGCCAAAAGCTCGGACTTTAATAAAAAGATTTGTTATTTGAAACGCAAGGAAATTGTGTTGATAGCGTGAGCTGGGTCTCCACTGTGAATTTTATATCAAAAACCTCGAAGCGGGGTATTTTTGGTATATTAATTTGCCTATTTTTCCATCTAATTACCGAAAGGAGAAGAAATGTATTTTATCGAAAGCTTGGTGCTCATGGGCATCATCTGTGGTACACCAATAGCCATGTTGACAGTTGTCATTTGGGCAATTGTGTACCTTACCCGAAAACCGAAGGCTGTTCCGCCGCCGGTACCTATTCAAACTATTCAGAAAGATGAGGAGAAAATGGACGATAAATTTAAACCAATGTGGGTCCCCGAGGATAAAACCATGGGTTGGCAGTTTGAAATCAACGGTGAGTTGGTCGAGGGAATTCGCTTCCTGAAGGCTACAAACCCGAGAGTTGGTGAAGTATTCTTTGCCTGGAACGGTCGCTTTGGGCAGCCGTTAATCCGGCAAAACCCGGGAAGAATGGTTTACTATGTGACCAAGCATCCCAGCCTTGGTTGGCTGTTTGGTGGAGCGGAAGAACCCAGACTACAATGTAATGGCAAGATGTTCACCGCTGCTGGCGGATATGATCCCGCAGCGGGAAGTGAACTGAAAGCCATTCAGGCAATGCCCGAAGGACCGGATAAAACAGCCGCCTTAGAAAAGTACGGTAAAGTTCAAGTCGCTCGGGAAATCCTGGAAGAGATGGGTCTTGACGTAACCAATGTCGAAGAAGTTGGGCTCGGGGTCTCAAACCGTTCCATCTACATGGCTGATCTAACCTGCCAGGATGCCACCTTTAACGGTGAGCATTACAACGTCTGCGAAATCCCGTTCGAATCGGTGACCGAAGAGGATGGGCATTTCTTTATCCGACTCCCGGAAGACAAGATGGGCGACGTCCAACCAGCCCCCGAGTGGAGCGCCATTTCCAAGCTGGAATTCGTCAGCTTTGAAGATTACACAGATTCTCTGGATACGGTTGCCGTTGGTGGCGCCGCGAAGGTTCGAACCTGGTTAATCCGGAAATACGGTCAATAACAAATCTTTACCCAATATTGGGAATAATTCAGCATTGCGCTGAGTGAATTCTTTAATTTGGGAACACCGAAACATAAAGTCCGCCGCCCTGGAGGAAAGAGTTGATCAATGTGATCAATTTTTTTCTTCAGGGGGCTAGGTGTTTTGTTTTTTCATTTCTTCTAAACCTTCACGAAGAGTTTTCATGGTAATACCCAGAGTTTTGACTTTGTCGTTGCTGAGAGCCGCATTTGGAGCAAAGGGACGAGCGCCTTCGGTCTTAAGATAATCAGAAAGTTTACTAGCCATGATTTTGGAGTCATCCAAACCAAAAACTTCGGCGACAGTTTTTGCCATAATATAGGGTGATTGAGCCGATGAACCAACTAAGTGATAGATCCCAACTGGTTTTTTGTCGAAAAAGACTTTTAATCCGGCGGCAATGTCGTCAATAAAAGTCGGGGTGGTAATTTGATCATCAAAAAGGTTTAGAGTATCGCCTGCTTCAATTTTTCCCTTAATTTTACGAATAATATCTACTTTAGCATCAAATTTGGCTCGATAAGGAAAAGCCAGACGAACTATCGAGGCATTAATTTTTGAGTCTAAAACTACTTTTTCAGCCATGGCTTTGGTTTCACCATACCATTCAATGGCTGAGGTGGCGTCAGCCTCAGTATAAGGACCGATTTTATTGCCGTCAAAAACGTAATCTGTAGAAATATGAATTAAATATTTACCGTATTTTTGGCACATTTTTACAATGTTCTCGGTACCGACAACGTTTAATTGGTAGCAAAGACCACTTTTATCCCCTTTTTGAGCCCAGGCAGCATTGGTGTCAGTAAAGGCGGCCAGGTGTAAAACCGCATCAGCGTCAGGATTGGCAGCAAAAACTTTGTCCAATTGGTCCAGGTCAAGAATACTAACACCGGTCTCTATGGAAATATTGATAAATTCAAGGTCAGGATTTAATTCAGTAATCCGAGTACCAACTAAACCAGTTAAACCTGTGCCAATTATTTTCATTGAAAAAAGTTTTTAAATTATTAAAGAAACCCACCCTACACTCCCTAAAAAAGAGGAAATATCTTTTACCTTAAATTAGGGTTAATTTAAAATAAAATGTAATATAAGTTTTAAATTTTAAATTGAAAATTTATTAATTACCACTTAAGAGATTTGAGCTCGGCTTCGACTTCTTTAAGCTTTGGCCAAACTTTATCTTTCTCTGAAAGTGAAGGATTGGCGGCCATCCAAGCGATATTGATATCGGGATCATTCCACAAAAGACCACCTTCGGATTCTTTGTTATAGAAATTGCTACATTTGTATTGGAAATCAGCAGTCTCAGTTAGAACATAAAAACCATGGGCAAAGCCTTTGGGAATAAAAAACATTTTTTTATTTTCAGCTGTAAGATGGGCTGAATCCCACTTACCAAAGGTCGGGGAATTGGGACGGATATCGACAGCGACATCTAAAACCTCACCAGAAGTAACCCGAACCAATTTATCCTGAGCAAAGGGAGGTTTTTGAAAATGAAGTCCTCGGAGAACTCCCTGGGTAGAACGGGAATGATTATCCTGAACAAAATCAACATTGATACCAGCGGCTTCGAATTCTTTTTTGCTGTATGTTTCCATGAAAAATCCACGTTCATCGCCAAAAACCTGTGGTTCAATTAAAACAAGACCGGGAATGGAGAGTGGGGTAAATTTCATCATATAGCCCAGTATAGCAAATTATTTATTTCTAGCGGCGTTTAACCGCTGATAGAAAGCCTCAGCCTCGGTCTTGGATTCACGCCACCAACTTTCATTGGCCTGATACCAATCGACAGTCTTTTTAATCCCCTCCTCAAAGGTCAAGGTAGGTGACCAATTCAACTCCTGATGAATTTTTTCCCAAGAGACGGCATAACGTCGATCATGACCCGGACGATCGGCGACGAATTCTAATTCGGATTCAGTTTTACCCATAATCTGAAGAATTGTTTTAGCAACCTCAAGATTGGAATAATCCTTGATCAGGCCACCAATATTGTATGATTCGCCTATTTTACCGTGCAAGACTATGGCCTCGATGGCAGAACAATGGTCATCAACATAAAGCCAGTCACGAACATAGAGACCATCCCCATATACAGGAATCTTTTTTCCATCCATAAGATTGGTGATCATTCTCGGAATAAATTTTTCCGGGGATTGAAAGGCACCATAGTTGTTTGAACAATTGGAAATTGTGACAGGCAAAGCAAAGGTGTGAAAAAAGGAACGAACAAAGTGATCCGAAGAGGCTTTGGAGGCCGAATAGGGGCTACGGGGATCATAATGAGTGGATTCGGT
>CAZKWZ010000001.1:8247-23649 GCA_964556795.1 uncultured Gammaproteobacteria bacterium
GCGGCGTAGGTTAATTTATCAAAATTAACGATAGTATCAGCCGGATGACGAGATAACCAGTAATGAATGAAATTTGAGCCGATGAAACCGCAGCCACCGGTGACTAAGATTTTCATAGTGGGTTAATTAATTACTAACTGTGGGAGTAGCTGAAGGAGTACTCGATTTGGTTGTAGGAGTCGCCTTTGGAGTTGATGTAGCTTTGGGAGTAGAGGTTGCCTCAGGAGCAGCAGCTCCGGTTTTTAAATCAACACCAATAATAAATACAACATCATAGCTTGAGGAAGCGGCTAGCTCGGAAGTTGTAGCTGTGGCAAATTCGGGAATATTTTGGAGGAAATAATCCGGAGCGACGGCTTTTTTGAGTTGAATACTATTGCTGGTAGCGCTTTCTTTGCTATTGCCAGTGGCAACACTAGTGAAACCAAGTTTAGTCAGCTCGGCTTTAATGGTAGCGGCTTGACCGTTGATATCAGTCGCGTTTAGGACCTGAACCTTTAGAGATTTGCTAATTTCGGCAATTGTGGGAGTGGGAGCTTCGGTAATTACCGGGACAGTAGGTATATTTTCATTTTGATTGGAACCGCCGGGATTAGCATTTTCGGTACTTTTATTTTGATTCAAAATAAACCAAACGATGACTGAGGCAACTATTGCCGTAACGATAAAGACAGCAATAATGGGGAGAAGATTTTTTTTGTTATTTTCCATAGGTGGTTGAAAGCTTGAACCGATAATTGGAGCGGCGGGGGTTGGGGCGGGTGTTTCCGGAATGGGGCTTTTTGGCTCAGAAACCGGAGTAGGCTCTGGCTTTATTATAGCAGCTGCCGGGGCCGGCATGGTTTTATTGGCGGGCTTGGTATTACCAACGAAAAATGAAAGGACCGGTAAAGGAAAATTGGATGCTTTTTGAAAACGCTGGCAAATTTCCGATTCATTGTAATTTATACCCGGAAGATACTGAATAGGCTCTTTGTTGGAAAAATAGGCTTGAGCATAATTTAATAATTTCTTTAATTCAGGGAGAGTTTTTTTAATGATGGAAGTGAGATAAACGTTACCTTTGTTGGAAAGAATGGCCACATAGTCATGGGCAGTAATAGGATAAAAGAAAAAATATTGACCATTATCGAAATTGGTATAGAGCTTAATAACCGAAGAAGAAACGGTTTCATAATCTAAGACTTTTAAGCCTAATTTTTGGAGGTTTCCACTAAGAATTTGAAATTTATCCTGATTAAAAATTCTAGTCCTGACTAAAGTTCGATTGTTTTCGGTTTCTAAATCAAAAGTAACTGATTCGGGAGAGATTTTAAAATCAATTGAATCTTTGGCTAAAGTTATTACTTCGGCGGGGTCAAGCTTGGTAACCACCGAATCATAAATAAATGTTTTGGTTACTACATAGGTATCACTTAAAAGAACGTAAGCCTCGGAAATTTTATATTGTTTAAAAAAGTTGGCTAAATTTTGCAGACTATCAGCACTTTGCTCCTGCCAAAGATCGATTTCGAAAGAAGGAGAATTATTATCTGATTGATCTAAATATATTTCTAAACTATCAACTTTAGGCCAAAGGACAACTTTTGATTTTGAGAATAATGACATAAATTATGTTAGCACATTGAGTAATCAACAAAAACCCCGCCGAAGCGGGGTTTGAATTTCGACTTGTGACCTAAAGGTCTTACCAGCGCAAATGAGCAAAAGCGCGATTGGCTTCAGCCATTCTTTCAATTTCTTGGCGCTTGGCAATGGAGGCACCTTCGTTATTGAGGGTAGCCAACAACTCTGCAGCTAATTTTGAAGCAAAAGAATGATATTGCTTGTTGGGACGTTTACGAGCAGAAGTGACCAACCAGCGAATAGCCAAAGAATATTGACGAGAACCACGAACCGGGGTGGGAACCTGATAAACAGCACCACCGATACGGCGAGGACGAACTTCAACCTTGGGTTTTAGATTGTCCAAGGCTTGTTCTAAAGTGGTGATAACATCTTCACTTTTGGCTTCTTTTTTAAAGATATTTAAAGCGTCATAAACCTGTTTTTGAGCAGCATTTTTATTGCCGGCATACATAACACGGTTGATAAGCTTGGTAACCACAACACTTTTGTATTCGGTGTCGGGGAGGACTTCTCTGATTTTTATTTGACCTTTTCTTGACATATGTTTTTAGGCTGAAGTTTTAGCAGCACGTTTAGCACCGTACTTGCTGCGGGATTGTTGACGACCGACAACAGCACCAGCGTCATATTTTCCGCGAATAACATGATAACGCACACCTGGAAGGTCTCGGACACGACCGCCACGAATAGAGACAATACCGTGTTCAGC
Organism: uncultured Gammaproteobacteria bacterium; assembly: GCA_964556795.1. Lineage (GTDB taxonomy): Bacteria > Patescibacteriota > Microgenomatia > UBA12405 > UBA12405 > UBA12158. The sequence goes on from CAZKWZ010000001.1 coordinate 10,586, forward strand.
CAAATTATGTCCTATACCCGGAATATAGGCAGTAACTGTAGCCCGATTGCTCAATCTGACCCTAGCCACTTTACGCAAAGCGGAATGTGGTTTCTTTGGAGTCATAGTTTTGACCACAGTAACAACACCCTTCTTTTGAGGATTGAAACTGTCAACGCTAGTATTTTTTATACTATTGAAGTTATCCCGAAGAGCTCCGGTTCTTAATTTAAGACGTCGAACTTTTCGACATTTACGAATGAGTTGATTAAAAGTTGGCATAATTATTTAAATTTCCTGATCCTTTCCAACAGGAATCAGACGTCCGATAATAACATTTTCTTTCAAACCTATCAAGCTATCAACCTCAGCAAGCAGGGAAGCTTCGGTCAAAACACCTGTGGTTTGTTGGAAAGAGGCGGCAGAAAGCCAAGAACCGGTGGTTAAAGAAGATTGGATTAAACCCAAGAGGACTTTGTGGCCTTTGGAGCTTTTACCCTCAGCGTCGTTTTCTTTAACTTTATTATTAGCTTCTTCATAGACAGGTCGAGTGACAATTTGTCCATAAAGGAAGTTGGTATCACCAGGATCTTCAATTTTTAGTTTGTCGCTCATTTCACGAACGATAACTTCGATGTGCTTATCGTGAATAGCAATACCTTGAGATTCATAGACTCCTTGAATTGAGTTAATGAGATAGCGTTGAGCAGCCTCAAGACCTGAAACTTCAAGAATTTCACGAACATCGATAGGACCAGAACAAAGCTGGGTCCCCTGTCCGACTAAATCACCGTCACCAACCAAGAGAGTAACGTTGCTGGGAAGCAAGTAATTGATAGTTTTGGCAGCGCCATTTTTGTCTTTACCGGTTAACTTTAGTTCATAACCGTCAACATTTTCTTTGACTTTGATTTTACCGTCAATTTCTGCCAATGGTGAGGGTAATTTTGGCATTCTGACTTCAAAGAGCTCCTGAACACGGGGTAAACCTTGGGTCACATCGACACCAAGAACACCACCAGTGTGTTTGGTACGTAGAGTTAACTGAGTACCAGGTTCACCAACAGATTGAGCAGCCACAACTCCAACTGGAACGCCAAAGCCAACCATTTGACGGGTAGAAAGATCCCAACCGTAACATTTACGGCAAAGGCCAACTTTTGATTTACAGGTTAAAGGTGATCGAATATCAACAGTTTTAACCTCAGAAGCCTCAATGGCGGCTTGAACATGATTATCGACTAAGTCACCTTTTTTGGCGATAACTTTCTTGGTAGCAGAATCAATGACGTCATTGGCCAGGACACGTCCAAGGAGACGACGACCAAAGAATTTTTCGCGACCTTTTTCGTTTCTATCGATAGTCCAGAAACGAGTAGTACCACAATCGTCTTCACGAGTGATAGCTACATGTGAGGTATCAACTAAACGTCTGGTTAGGTAACCGGCATCGGCAGTACGCAAAGCAGTATCAGCCAAACCTTTACGGGTACCACGGGCACCAGTGATGTATTCAAATACGGATAAACCTTCACGGAAGTTGCTTTTTGTGGGAAGTTGAACAATTTTTCCAGTAGGATCAACCATAAGTCCGCGCATACCGGAAAGCTGTTTGATTTGATCTTTGGAAGCACGTTTAATACCTGCAGCGGAGACAACCCGAATAGGTGAATCAATATCTAAGGTATCCCAGGTTTTTTCAGCGATAGATTCAGTAACCTCCATCCAAACTGATTGACTGAGACGTTTTTTCTCATCATTACTAATAAGACCCATTTTGTAATTGTCTTCGATTTCAACAACTTTTTTATCGGCAGCAGCAATAATGCTTTCTTTTTCAGCCAAGTAACCCATATCAGGCATAGCCAAGGAGAGACCGGAAAGAGTAAATCCGGCAAAACCGATATCTTTTAGAGAATCGATTAGGCGAACTGTTTTTAGACGACCAGCAATTTCAATAGATTTAACAATTAAGTCGTTTAGAGCCTTGCTACCCGCCATAGGTTCATTAATGAAACCAAATTCCTTGGGGAGGATAGAATTGAACCAAACGCGACCGTAGGTGGTTTTAATTATTTCACCATTAATCTTTACCGCGACTAATTCGCGAAGACCAACTTTACCACTTTGGTAGGCTAAAGTTAATTCACTTTTGTCGGCAAGAATAGGTAAATTTTTGTATCCAGTTTCACTCTCTTTGGCTAAATCTGTGGTTTGGACAGAAGTGATGTAATAACAACCAACAGCCATTTCCTGAGATGGAATAGAAACTGGGGCACCATCAGAGGGTTTGAGTAAGTTTCGAGAAGGAAGCATTAAGTGCTTAGCTTCTTTTTGAGCGGCGGCAGAAAGGGGTAAATGAACACCCATTTGGTCTCCGTCGAAATCAGCATTGAAACCTTTACAAACACAAGGATGAAGTCTAATGGCCAAACCATCGGTTAGAACAGGCTTAAAGGCCTGAATAGACAGTTTGTGTAGAGTAGGAGCACGATTGAGAAGGACATAAGTATTTTTAGTAACTTTTTCCAAAATATCGTAGACCTCATTGACACGATGATCGATCAAGTTTTTGGCAGATTTAATGTTGGCGGCGAGACCGCTGTCCATTAATTCTTTCAAAACAAAAGGTCGATACATTTCAAGAGCAATTTCTTTTGGTAAACCGACTTGATTTAGTTTTAATTCTGGACCGACCACAATAACGGAACGACCGGAATAATCGACACGTTTACCAAGAAGGTTGCGTCGGAAACGACCTTTTTTACCACGAAGCAAATCGGATAAAGATCGAGGTAGACGTTTACTGCTTTTACGCTTGTTTTTAGCAGATTTTTGAGCATCGATAAGAATGTCGACAGACTCTTGGAGCATGCGCTTTTCATTACGTAAAATTATTTCCGGAGCCCCGAGTTTAATTAATTTTTTAAGACGATTATTACGATTAATTAAACGACGATATAAATCGTTCAAGTCGGAAGTAGCAAAACGACCGCCGGTTAATTGAACCATAGGACGAAGATCTGGTGGTATAACCGGAACATATTGCATAATCATCCAGGAAGGATTGATACTGTTTTCAATCATGCCATTGAGAATACGGATTTTGTACATGATTTTCTTTTTCTTTAGCTTAGAAGAGGTTTTGGCCAATTCTTTCTTGAGGTTCTTGACAGTCTCGGGAAGATCAATATCCTTTAGAACTTCCAATAAAGCTTCGGCGCCCATTTTGGCCTTGTAGAAAATATCAGCCTTAAATTGGGCTAAATAGAACTCCTCTTCGTCGGTTAAAACTGAGAGAACTTCCATACTTTTAATTTTGTCTTCTAAGAATTTGATTAGGCTTTCGATACGATTTTTTTCACTAGCCGCTTTGTTTTCAATCTTTTGAATATCTTGTTTGAGACGAACATCGCGTTCCTCTTGGGCAATTAAAAGTTGATCCTTGTTTTTAATTTTATTTTTAAGCTCAGCCTTTTCTTTGGTGGTTTGAGCTTTATATTTCTCAATTGAGGCTTTTGAATCAACGTCAATTTGTTTTTGACGATTTTCAGAATTAATGGCCAAATTGTTTAAGGCTTCTTTTCTTTTGTCGTTATCAACGGCAGTAACTAAATATTTAGTGAAATAGACAACAGCTTCGAGCTCTTTTTGAGGTACATCAAGGATGACACCTAATGGAGAGGGGGTGTTTCGAAGGTACCAAAGGTGGGCTACAGGAGCAGCTAAAGCAATATGTCCCATACGCTCACGACGGACTTTACTAGTAGTGACTTCAACACCACATTTATCACAAACTACACCTTTGAAACGAATTTTCTTGTATTTTCCACAATAACATTCATAATCACGACTAGGTCCAAAGATCTTTTCACAAAAAAGGCCATCTTTTTCTGGACGCCAAGAGCGATAGTTAATGGTTTCTGGTTTTAAAACTTCACCAGTAGACCAGGATAAAATTTCCTCCGGGGAAGCGAGTTTAATCTCGATACCGGTGAAATCAAGCATATTTTTAAATTTAAACATTAGTTTTCCTCCTTTGAATCATCAACTTGTGTGTCTGTAATTTCCTCTTTGACAGTTTCTAAGACTTCGGCTGTGTCAACTTCTTCAGTTTCTTCAGCCATCTCGGTAACGGGTTTCATGCCGACCGGAGAAATGTCGAGAGCTAATCCAGCCAATTCTTTGGTCAAAACTTTGAATGATTCCGGAATTGCTGGCTCAGGAATGGCCTGTCCTTTGATAATAGCTTGGAAGGCATGAGTACGACCTTCAATATCATCGGATTTAATGGTTAACATTTCCTGTAAAATGTGAGCGGCTTGGTGAGCTTCAAGAGCCCAGACTTCCATTTCTCCAAGACGTTGTCCACCCATTCTGGCTTTTCCACCAAGAGGTTGTTGGGTGACTAAGGAGTAAGGACCGGTAGAACGGGCATGGACCTTATCATCAACCATGTGAACAAGTTTGAGAATGTAACCGACGCCAACAACAACTTCCTGATCATAGGCATCACCAGTACGACCATCATAAAGTTTAGTTTTTCCGGTTGGTTTAAGACCTGCTTCGATTAGCTCCTTGCCGATTTCATCTTCACTGTATCTCTCGAAAACAGGTACGGCGTATTTTTTACCTAATTTGTAACCAGCGGCAGCTAGAGTGACTTCCAAAATCTGACCCAAATTCATACGAGCAATAACAGAAAGTGGGGACATTACCAAATCGACAGGAGTACCGTCAGCCAAATGAGGCATGTCATATTCGGGCATAATTCGGCAAATAACACCTTTGTTTCCATGACGACCAGCAATCTTGTCACCCTCTTGAATGCGGCGGATTTGAGCCACATAGACTTTAACAACTTTGTTGACACCGGGATCAAGTTCATCACCTTCGTCTTTACCTAAAACTTCGACTTTAATAACCACACCACCTTCACCATTGGGAACGCGGAGAGAGGTATCTTTGACTTCACGAGCTTTTTCACCAAAAATGGCACGTAAAAGTCTTTCTTCAGCACTTAGTTCTTTTTCACCACGAGGTTCAACTTTTCCAACTAAAATGTCATTAGGACCAACAGTGGCACCAATCATAACAATACCATCATCGGTTAATTTAGCTAATTCAGCTTCAGAAACATTGGGGATATCTTTGGTTAATTCTTCGGTTCCGAGTTTGGTTTCGACCACGTCAGCTTTGTATTCAAAGATTTGAATGTTGGTTAAAACATCTTGTTTGACTAAACGATCGGATATTAAGAAAGAATCCTCGTAACCTAAACCATCAATAGAAGCATAAGCAACTAAAAGGTTGCGACCAATGGACAATTCACCATCAGCAGTAGAGGGACCGTCAATTAGAACATCGCCTTTTTTGACTTTATCACCGGCAGAAACGACGACTCTTTGGTTATAACAAGTTCCATACGGAGAAGTTCTTTCAAATTTGGTTACAGGATAGGTAATATCATCAACTACTACTTTGTTAGCATCGGCATATGTGACAGTACCACTTTTTTCTGCTAAGACACAGCGATTCATAGCAGAGGCTACAGCCGATTCCATACCAGTACCAACAATAGGTACTTCCGGTTGAATTAAAGGCACAGCCTGAGTCTGCATGTGCGAACCCATAAGGGCACGAGTAGCATCGTCATGATCAACAAAAGGAATTAAAGAAGCGGAGGCACCAACAATTTCGTTGGGGACCATATCGATAAATTCAACTTGATCAATAGGACCTTCGGCAAATTCACCTTGATAACGAACAGGCACCCAATCTTGTTTAATAACATTGTCTTCAATTTTGACGCCAAGATGGGTAATACGATGATCGTATTCGTCTTCGGCATCCATATAAACAACTTCGTCAGAAAAGGTATAATTTTTACCGCTTTTAACGATTTTTCTGAATGGTGCTTCGATAAAACCATATTTATCGACTTCAGCGTAAAGAGCTAGATAGCTAACTAAACCGATATTTGGACCTTCAGGGGATCTAACGGTACAAATGCGACCATATTGAGAAGAATGAACGTCACGAATAGAGAAAGCAGCGCGTTCACGAGTCAAACCACCAACACCAACAACAGTGACACGACGAAGCAAATCTAATTCAGCCAAGGGATTGGTCTGATCAAGAATTGCCGAAAGTTGATTGCTTCTAAAAAAGGTATTTAAAGAAGAAATCAGGGGTTGAGGATTAATCATTTGAGAAGGTGTCGGTTTTTCTTTGGTAGAAATAAGGGACATTCTCTCTTTGACCATTCTTTCAAAACGAGCCATAGCCGGACGAAGAGCTACTTGAGCGACAATTTCACCAGCACGACGCAAACGACGATTGGCCAATGAGTCAATATCATCAAAGTGTTTGGATTCACCTTTTTGAAGTTTAATTAATTGGCGAATAGTAGCGACTAAATCTTCTTTTCTGATAACCCAATTTTCTTTGTCTTCGTCAGAAAAATTGAATCCGAATTTTTTATTGATTTTGTAACGACCAACTTGTCCTAATTCGTAGGTGTGAAGGTCAAAAAAACGATCATTAAAGAATTTCTCAGCATTTTCTAAAACTACAGGTTCACCTGGTCGGAGTTTGCGATAGAACTCGAGATAAGCTTCCTCTTGGGTTTTGGTGGGATCAGCAGAAATAGTCGAATTGATATATTCTCCGAATTCACCGACTAATTGTTTGTCGGACATTGAGCAGGCAGCCCGAAGAACAATGGTGGCAGGAACTTTCTTTTTGCGGTCAACACGGGCAAATATGACATCCTTTTTACCAATAAAAAATTCAAGCCAGGAACCGCGAACAGGACGAATTTCCGCATTACATAGGGTTTTTCCGGTAGCAGGATCAACTTCACCAGTGAAATAAACACCTGGAGAACGAACGAGTTGATTAATGACTCCCCTTTCAATACCGTTAATAATAAAGGTAGCTTCGGGAGTCATGGTAGGAAGGTTTAAAAGAAAAACATCTTCCTCACGAACTAAACCAGTTCTTTTGTTGGTTAATTTGGCTTTGGTATAAACAGGGATAGTGTAATTTAATCCCTTAAGTTTGGCTGTTTCTGGAGTAATGGTGATTTTGTCAAAAAAGAGCTCGCCTAATTCGAGTAACCAGTTATTTCCGGTGTAGTCAGAAATTGGAGAAATGGAACGGACGGTTTCTTCGAGATCGGATTTAAGGAATTTGGCCCAGGATTCTTTTTGAACAGCTAATAAGTCAAGTGCAGGAATTTGGGGATATTTTTTGCCCCAGTTAGTTCTTTTTGCGGATGGCATCGACAAATTTAATTTATAAAGGATTAAATGACGAGTTATGTTCCAACCGCTCGCCGAATGTCGGAATTATATACTTATACTATGTGTATAGCAAGGGGGCGGATTTTGATCTTTTTATAGGTTACTAAAAGTGGGAAGAATTTTGATTAAAAGTTCATTATATTTAAAGTAATTTGGAGCAAAACAAAGAACAATATCGCCCCGAGAGATATATATTTTGGGAACAGAATCACCATTACTACCAACCACCTCCCCATGAGTAATAGAGGCATCAAAAACCGAAAGAGGAAACTTTTTGATACTAACACCAGAATTTAAGGGATCATTTTTTATATTCCATTGAATAAAAGTATGAGAATCATATTTCTGAGGGTTGGGAAGTACATAGATAAAAATTCCACTCCAACCGGAGGGATCAATAGTTTCTCTGGTATCAGACGAGATAACCGCAATACTTTTGCCATCACGATGGGGATCAGAAGTTACATGCAAGTCAGTGGGAAATTTAATACGAAAATTAAATTCTTCATTTTCATAGATATCCCAGCCAGAATAGGGATCAATAGTTGGGGTGGCGGAAATTTTTTTAGAATCGGGTTTTCGGGTGGGCAAGGCAGCTAATTTCTCATCAGCATTGTAGGCGGAGACCAAGGAGTGCTGATAGTTAATCAACGAAAAAATGGAAATAACTAAAATTACTACTAAAAAGAGAAGAATAATAACCGAATTATCTATTTCAAAAAATTTTGATTTTTCCATTGATTACTCAATAACATCAGGATTGGACATTTCGGTTTTAGTAGGTTGAGTGGTTGGTAATTTTTTACCAGCCGAACTAGAAGCGGCCTTGGTGGGTGAAAGCTTGGTATTAGCAGCTTTGGTTGCCTCACAACTCATTTCAGTACAGGCAATAGTTAAATCTGGATTGCAGGTACAAGTGTTACAGCCATCAGTGGCATTGAAAGATTCACCAACGGCATATTTCTCCTCATTAATCTCACACATTGTTTTTTCCGTATCAGTGGGAGAAACAGAAACTGTGGGAGTAGGTTCAGTAGGAGGAAAAGTTTTTTGGGAACTAATGAAGGTATAAGAAACAGAAACTAAAACGATTATGAAAATAAATAGCGAAAAGAAAAATAAATACTTAAAGAGATGACTTTCCTTTGGTGGAGGCACGAAATCCGGGGCAATTCCGATAGGATGTGGAGCGGGAGGGACAAAGGTATCCTCAGGAGGAGTAATCTCTGAGTCAGAAGAAGTGGTAAATTGCTGAGGTGGTTCTATTGGTTGGGACTCCAATTGAGACTCTATTGGGGTTTCAGGTGGCAATACAGTCGTACTTTCCTCAGGAACGATAACTTGATTATCGGCCTCAAGAAGACTCGAAGCTGAAGGAACAGATTCAGATTGAGTATTAACTTCGGTATTAGTATCAGCATCCACCATAACAGCACTTTGTGGTTCGGAATCTGGAATTTCGGTTACAGCCGGATCTGGTTCTAGCACGGTCGGAGGAACTTCCGGACCAATATCCACCGGAGTGGTTTCCGGAACAGCATCTAATTGAGTTTGAGGATCTGGTTTATCAGTCGGAATTGATTCAGGCTCAGGAATAGAGTTAGATTCAGTTGGCTGTAAACTTTGGGCATACTTATTGAGAATATCCTGATAATTTGGGTCTTGAGATGTATCTGTCATGAAATAATATTCTCATTATTTCTGAGGTGGTGCAACCATGGAGGATTAAAATGCTTTTGAGGAGTAGTTTTTTATCTCCAAGATAAAATCGGCACGACACATTTAGACATATGTTATATTCAAAGCACTAATAATGAGTAAGTTATACCTAAAAACATTTGGTTGTGCCCAAAATGAAGCCGACTCAGAAAGAGTCAAGGCTTTTTTTGCAGAAAATGGCGATATTTTTGTTGAGGATTGGAAAGAGGCAGAAAAGGTAATTATCAATAGTTGTGTAATTAGGGAATCGGCTGAAAACAGAGTTTATGGCCTGATAAATAAAATAAAGAAATTTAACCCTAAAATAGAGATTATTTTAACCGGTTGTCTGGTACCAATTTCAAAAAAGAAAATTGGGGGGGTAGATAAGATGCTACCGATAAAGGAAATTAGTTTTGAGCTGGAACCAATTAGAAATAAAAAAAGAGCGGCCCTGGTTACTATAAGCTCGGGGTGTAATAATTATTGTTCTTATTGTATTGTCCCCTATTCACGCGGAAAAGAGATTTCCCGAAGTATGGAGGAAATTTTAAGTGAAGTGGACAGCGCGATTGAAAAGGGTTTTAAAGAAGTGGTTTTGATTGGTCAAAATGTAAATTCATACGGAGCTGATTTAAATGATGAAAGTATAGTAAATATGGGTAAAAAAAGGATTAAGAGTCTTTTTCCAAAATTACTTTCGCAAGTGGCGGAAAAAAATTTAGAAAAGGTATCCTTTGTGAGTAGTAATCCCTGGGATTTTTCCGACGAATTAATTGAAACTATTGCTAAGTATCCAAATATTGATCGACTACTCCATCTCCCCTTTCAAGCCGGTGATGATCAGGTATTAAAAAATATGAACCGTGGTTATAGTAAAAAAGAATATTTGGAATTAGTGGAAAAAATCAAAGATAAAGTGCCGGGAGTCAAATTTTCGACAGATATTATTATTGGTTTTCCCGGGGAAGACGAGGCGGCATTTCAAAATACAGTTGATGTCTGTAAAAAAGTAGGTTTTGATATCGCCTATCTTAACAAGTATTCGCCACGCAAAGGTACTGTTTCAGCTAAGCTTTATAAAGATGAGATTCCAATGAGCGAGAAGAAACGAAGATGGAATATCCTAAACGACTTGGTAAATAAAAAATTAAAGTAAGTTTTGTTCTAATAAATAGCGATGGGCGAGGAAAATTGCGGCAGTGTGCTCAGAGCTAGTGATAAGTGATGTTTTTTTTCCTAAAGATTCGAATATTTTTTTGAAGGGATGGACTTCAACACTCAGTTCACAATAGATTTCGGAAAAGGGGTCAAGGGAGGGTTTTTCAATAAACCGGCAATTTAAGGCTAAAAAGATTTCACAATGATGATCGGTCTCATTTGGTAAATCATGATAATTGCCTAGACTAATAAATTTTTCTGATTGATAGCCGGTTTCTTCAAAAAGTTCTCTTTGGGCAGTATCTAAAAAAGTTTCATTATTGTCCTTGGCGCCGGCGGGATTTTCATAGGTAAAATCTTTTTGAGTGTAACGATATTGACGGACTAAAATAAGATTTTTATCCTTGTCCAGGGCAACAATTATCGAACCCGGCGGCGAAGACAGATAAGCCCAAAAATCATCCTGACCATCAAATTGTTTAAGATAATCGACGATGAATTTTTTACCGTATTTATCAAATAAGATTTCTTTTTTGATAAGTTTTGCCAGTCTCATTTTAGATATTTAGCCACGTTAGCATTGTGTTCAGCCAGGGTTTTGGCATAGTGGATGGTCCCCTGACTATCATTAACATAATAAACATAACCGGTGTTTAGAGGATGAAAAGCAGCGGTGAGAGAATTTTCCCCGGGATTACAAATAGGGGCCGGGGGTAAGCCACGATTTTTATAGGTATTATAGGGTGAATCTATACTAAGATCAGCTTTGGTAATTGGCTTCCAAAAATCAGTAGGGTTAGTTAATGAATCTCTAGCGTACTGGATAGTGGCATCAATTTGGAGTGGCATACCAACTTCGAGACGATTGAGGATAATACCGGCAATAATTTCTTTGTCAGCTAGGGTTCTCGCCTCTCGTTCTAAAAGCGAGGCAATAATTAAATTTTGGGCAGTAGTTAATTTTGAAGTAGAATTTGCCGATGCTTTTAATAATTTTTCGTCATAGTTTTTGGAAATTAAGTCAATTATTTCAGTGGGAGTGTAGTACTTGGGGACTAAATAAGAATCAGGATAAAAACGGCCTTCTAAACCAGTAGCAGCAGCGGTAAATTCTGGACTGGGGGAAAACTCTTCTATTCTAGTCCCGGGAATAATTTTTATCCAATAGTCGGTACTACCACCTTTGGTTAGTTTTAGGGTTAGATCAGATAATTTTTGGTCAATAGTCAGATAAAAAGTACCGGCTTTTATTTTTTGGTTTAAACCAGAAAGACGACTATAAATAACAAAAGCAAAACGATTGTTAATAAAATGATATTTTTCAAGACGGGTAGCGATGGTCATTAGACCCTCACCCTGATTAATTACAAAAACTTTTTTAGTCGAATCAGTACCGGGAGCCTGAAAAGAATAATAGGCAAAAACGCCAATAAAGATGATAAGAGCTAGCGGCAAGAGGAGAAATAACTTTTTCATTAAATTTCGTTGAAAAGAGCCCGTCGATAAGTATTGGTTTGAGAATTGTGGATAAAAATACGACCACAACGGCAAGTAACTGTAATCTGACCACGGATTACTTTTCTGGAACCTTTTGATAATTCTTCACCACAGCCGACACAGCGACCTTGGGACAGTAGCCAAGCTTGAATGGGGGAAATTAGATTTTTAAACATATTTTAATCTAAACCAATAACTCGATTTAAGATAACGGCAGCAGCTACCGAATCGATTTGCTTTTTATAGTTTTTAGCACTTTTTTTATTCTGAGAAAAAATGCTATTTGCTTCGATGGTAGTGACTGCTTCCTCTACTGTCTCGATAGGTAATTTTACCATGTCAGAGAGCTTGACAATAAATTTTTTAGTCATTTCGGCAATCTGACCGTCGCATAAACCCACATAGATTTTTTCGATTTTATAATCATGGATTACTTTTTGAAGATTACTAAAAAGTTTTTCGTCATTATTAACCATAGGTAAGGTAAATATTATCCCATTTAGGGAGTAGGCTAAACCAATTCTTTTGGTACCGAAATCAATAGCTAAAAGGTTCATGTATTATCAACAATTTGGGCTTTAATAATTAAGCGACGGAGAATGGTTCCCGGGGGAGAACAGGTAACTAAAGTTAAATAACGACCATCAAAACGTTGTTCTAAAACCGAGAGGTCGGTGGGCTGGACTTCATACATTTCTTCGACGGCGTATTTGTAATGAATATTGTCATAATCAATGTAGATTTCATCACCCTGCTGAAGTTTATATAAGGTGGAAAAAATACTAAGATAGGATTTTGGGTCATAAAATTGAGGTAAAACAGAATGACCAAAAATAACCGGGGAACCAAATTCTCCGGGTAGGGCGGTTTTAGGATATTGAATGAGACTCTTTTTTAAATCAGAACTACCGACAATAACCTCAGCCTGATTTATTTTTAATTTAGGAATAGAAATGTAATAAGTCGAAGCCGAAGAGCTTTGAGAGTTGGATAGGGCGTTTTTGGAATCGTCAACAAACCAATTGGAAAGCTGGGTATCATCAATACTCGAATTTCCCAAAACTGAACCGTTTTGGTTATAAAATTGACTGGAGAGTGGATTAAGAATTTGACTAAATTTACTCGAATATTCCAGCTGAAATTGAATAATTGGAAATACAGCAGATAAAAATAAAATTATTCCAGCAAAAAGAAAAAAAGAAGCAAAATATTTTTTATGTTGAGGAGATAGGACTTTTTTTCGCCCAGGGAGTTTGGGCGGGCTTTTAACATAGAGGTAACTCATGACTAAAATTTTTCTATAATGGTAATTTTATCTCCCGAGGGGGGCAAACGCTTGAGGAAAGTAAAGATTTTAGGAATTATATCAATGTTGTGATTGTAAACGCGAGGATAGCTGTCCATTATTTTGTTGGCAACGTC
>CAZKWZ010000001.1:23749-42337 GCA_964556795.1 uncultured Gammaproteobacteria bacterium
CAATGTTGTGATTGTAAACGCGAGGATAGCTGTCCATTATTTTGTTGGCAACGTCGATTTTTTGGCCGGCAAGGCGCTTTTTAACAGCATTAATATCGATTTTGGGAAGAGTTTTTCCGGTTACAGTTAATTTACCAACAGATTTTTGAGAAGTAGTCTGTGTAGCAGCAAAAGAATAAGAAAAGTCTGAAGGAGAAGAAACTGATTGGATAAACTCCTGATCATTGGCAAAAAGGGTTTTAATAATGTTATCTTTTTGAGCCGGATCAATTTGGAGCATAGAAAGAGTTAGATTGGCACTAACATCAAGAGTATCGGCTTCTTCGCCAATCTCACGATTATAATCGAGTTGTTTTTTGTCAATAAAAGTAGTGCCAATCATAAGACCAGCTAAATTACTTTCAGAGTTAATTTTTTTGGTAATTTCGGCGGGAATGGCATCATTAATTTGTTTGTTTAGTTTAGTTTTATCATCGGTAGCCACAACTTTAATTTGACGTTTGGAACCACCACTCAGACCTTCATTTACCTTACCCAAAAGATTATCGTTATCTTTGAAATTTAAGACACTATCTTTGTTGATATTAAATTCGGGACCAATGTCGCTGGCGACAATACTAGCCTCGCTCCGACTCATACTAAAATTTCCCGTGTTTAGATCATAAGTACTGGCCGGAATTTGAACCGAGGTTAAAAGTTCAAATTTTTTGCCTGTATTATCGGATAATATCGTACCTTTGGGTACATTTTGAATTTTGTTATCTTTATTAAAAATGGTAATTTTACCTTTGGCTTTGTCCCCGGTTTCTTTTTGACCGGTGGTGGCAATAGATTGGGTAACTTTGATGTCTACGGTTTTTTTAAGAGCTGGGATATTGGTGGCAGAGATTGAGGTACTAGTGGAATCCAGAGTCAGATTAAAATTTTTGTTGATTTCAATAGGATTAAAATTAATAGTAACTTCTGATTTCATTAAAAAATATGGAATTAAAAGTAAAAGTGGTGATAGGGCTAAAGGGAAAAGTAGCCAAGGATTAAAATTTAGACTGGGAAGGGAAAATCTAGGAAAAGAAAAGGAGGGTAGTTTAACCTTCTCTTTTGGAGGTTGAAATGGAGCCGGCTCGAGATTGGTGCTTAAAACAATAGAATCGGAATCTTTGATTTCAGAAAAACCCAAATCCTCCGGAGCAACCTCATCAATTTCCTGATTATCGGGCTGATTAAATTCTGTTTCTTCATCATTTTTTTCTGTGTCATCTAGCATTTCCACAGTTTCTTCATCTGGTTCCTGAACCATTTCCTCCATGGTTTCAGCGGCAGGTTCGGCTAATTTCTCAGGGGTTTCTTCTTTAACTATAGTAGGTTTTTCAGATGGTAAGTCGGAATTACCTTCAATTTGAGAGGAAACAGTTTTGCAATAAAGACTAAACAGTTCCTCCGGCTGATAAGCTTCGACGTCAGGTAAATGTAAAAAGGTTTCAATATTTTTTTTACCAATCCAGGAATAATTTTTTAAATCATCAACAATACTGGGACTAAGATGACCAAAAACTAAAATCCTTGGCGGCAAGGCAGAATCTAATCGTACCGTAACTAAGGCATTTTCCAGGTCTTGAGGAGTAAAGTCCCCACTTAAAACCTGGTGAAAACGTTTTTTAACTTCACCTAAATAAACCAAGGACAAAGAAAATTCTTTTAATCCCAAATAAACCAAAATAAAAGAAGGGGGAAAAGAATCTTCTTTACTTAGAGACTCGATAAAAGCCTCGTCATTACTGATAAATCCTAAAGGTTTTAGCTTTAAGGAACGACAGAGACTTTCTAAAAGTTTTAAGTATTCAGGAAAAATTTTGCCATCATTACCAATCCATTTTGGGGGCAAAATAAAGGCACTGGTTTCAGGTTCCTGATCAGGTTCGAGGGCCGCTTTTTCGGCAGCGGCGGAAAGAGATATATCGACAGAATGAAGAAAGGAATCAGGATTGTCAGGAAGCCACTCAGTTTCCGGACCAAGAGCAACCAAAACATTGGGAGTGCCGCGTTTAATCAGGGCAACTGAAACTGCCTCTGCGGTGGTTGAAATGAGCCAATAATAGGACGCCTCCATTACTTAAGAATAGCATAAATCCGGCGCTTGCCGCTGCCGGCAGACTCCTCTTTTTGGATCTCAAAATGTCCAAGTTTCCCAGTATTATTGACATGAGGGCCGGTACAAACTTCTTTGGAAAAAAAGTTTTGAGAATTACCAACAGTATAGACAGTGACAATTTCCGGATATTTGGCACCAAAAAAGGCTAAGGCTCCGGATTTTTGAGCATCAGCAAACTTCATCGATTCGACAGTGACCGGGAGCGAAGCAATTATTTGTTCATTGACAATATTTTCAACCTCTTTTAATTGTGATTCAGTAACTTTTTCGGGGTGAGAAAAATCAAAACGAAGTCTTTCAGAAGTGATATTAGAACCGCTTTGTTGGACATGATTTCCTAAAACTTTTCGTAGGGCAGCGTGCATCAAATGGGTGGCGGTGTGATATTTGGTAATAATTTCCGAATTATCGGCTAAACCTGATTTAAATTTTCCGGCGGAAAGAGTTTGGGAAAGTTTTTGATGTTCTTCTTTGAGTCGATTAAATTCATCCATATCTAGGGATAGAGAGTTTTTGCTTAATTCTTCATCAATCATTTCTACCGGAAAACCAAAACTTTGATATAAATCAAAAGCTTCTTTACCAGAAACATTATGCTGGCGATCGATGAGTTTGGTTATTTCATTTAGACCTTTGTTGAGAGTGCGGCGAAATTTGGTTTCTTCGGCGTCAAGAATTTCGAGAATACGGTCGCGGTTGTTATTTAATTCCGGATAAATTCCAGCATAGTTGTCCTGATTGTCCAAAACAGCAATGGCAATAATTTTTAGAAAATTATTTTCCAGACCTAAAATTTTCCCCTGACGAATAGAACGACGGATGAGACGGCGGAGAACATAACCCCGCTCTTTGTTTGATGGTTCGACCCCATCAGCAATCATAAAAACAGCGGCTTTGAGATGGTCGGCAATGATACGAATTGATTTGGCAATGCTTTCTTCTTGATATTTTTTACCAGAAATTTCTTCAATTTTTTTGATAATTGGTTGCCAGATGTCGGTAAGATAATTGTCCGATAAACCGGATAAAACTGCGGTAGTTCTCTCAACACCCATGCCGGTATCAACATTTTTCTGAACTAGCGGTTCATATTTACCGTCGATAGTTTTGTTGTACTGCATAAAAACATCATTCCAAATTTCGAGCCAGCGACTATCGTCGGGATCAAAAATTTTAGGAGACTCTCCATTACCACGCCAATAAAATATTTCAGTATCGGGACCGCAGGGACCAGTAGTACCGGCAGGACCCCACCAGTTATTTTTTTTAGGGAGAAAGGCAATATGGTCTTTATCAATCCCCTGTTCTAACCAAAAAGCGGCGCTTTCCTCATCACGAGGACAATCGTTGTCACCAGCAAAACAGGTAACGGCGAGATTTTTTTTATTAATATTTAAATATTTGGGAGAGGTCAACAATTCAAAAGAAAAAGCGATGGCCTCTTTTTTAAAATAATCACCAAGGGACCAATTGCCCAACATTTCAAAAAAAGTATGGTGATAAGTATCGCCAACTTCATCAATATCGCCGGTACGGATACATTTTTGGACATCGACCAATCTCTTGCCTAAGGGGTGGGTTTGACCTAGGAGATAAGGAACGAGAGGGTGCATGCCAGCGGAAATAAAAAGAGTAGTGGGATCATTTTCGGGAATAATTGAAGCACTAGGAATTTCGACATGTTGATGGTCGACAAAAAATGCAACAAATTTATCCTTCAACTCTCTGGCATTCATAGGGAGATTATACCAAGAAATGCGGTACAATAGGTCATGGGTGAAGAACATTTTAATAAAATCAAAGTGACTCCATTGGGAGCCAGATCGTCAATGGATGATGTCAGAGCGGTAAGTGAAATGAGTAAAGGTTTAGTTGGTAATTTAGGAGTGGAATCACTGGCTTTTGTTTATGGAGTAGCTAGACTTGATAATAATACTGAAGTAATATCCGAAGTGGAAAATTTGGTAAATAATCTTAAGGGAACTCAGGGGGTAGCTTTAAGAACCAGTATGGGTTTGATACTAGCTGAGTCCTTTAGTGACGCTTATCTAGTTTGGAATAAACAAGGTTTATGTCCAGAACCAACACCGGAATTACAAAACAAAACCACAGACTGGATAATTGAGGGTTTAACAAGTGAACAATTAAGTGAGGGACAAAAAACCTTATTAAGACCAGTAGTAATAAATTTGCTGGGTAGAATAGGAGAAGAGGTTGGGGAATCAATTTTGGACGAAGAGCAAGCTGAAAGAATTATTGAAAGTGCAAATATAAGTGACGAAGAAATTGAGAACCATCAACAGGCATTAATTTCACAACTTCAAGTCAATACCGTATCGGGGGTTTTAAGAGAAGTTTTTGGAAAAATTGGTGAATAGTGTAAATCGAGAGTGAGTAGTGCAAAGCCCCATAGGGGGTTGGTACTGGGGTTAGCCAGTACCAACCATAAGGTTTAGGGTGCGTACTGATTGGCGGCGGGGATTCTGCCAGTGATGGCGTTCAGGCAATCCTGAAGAGGGCGACTAGTATCATAGCCTAAAGCGCCACGAGGCAAGCCGTTGAGGAAACCCTCGACGTCTTTATTGTCAAATGCCCCAACCCAACCGTCTGGACCATACCAACCCATGATGCCGGTAACTCCGTCAACGGAGCTCAATACGCGAACGTATTGGACACTGTTTTGAAAGGTTACCACGGCACAATATAGAATCGGCCCTGTCTTACCATTAGGGTCACTTAAACGAAGTTGGATATCTGTCCAGACCTTGTTGATATTATCCCTGGCAACTTGGGAAACCCGAGGGTCGTGATCGGGGCGGGAATGCCGGGCGTAAGCGATGTTGATTGTCTCTGCGGCAGTAGCTGCAAAGACGATAACGATGATTACCTTGATTGTTCGTTCCGCATTCCATGCCCATTTGACTGCTAAAATTTCATCCGGCCAGGGGGTAAACGGAGAAGCCGCTGTCAATCCAAACATAGCGATATCTTCCCCTCGAACTTCGATCATTTCCCCGTCGAAATCCCGGCAAACAGTATAGACTTCCCCATTACCGTCGACATCATAATCCTGATTCATTGGGCAATTTTTCCCAATATATTCATTCAGGGCGTCCAACAACGTCTCACTGTACTCAGGTGGTTGACCTTGTAATTCGATTTCAGAACCGAAGAACAAAGTATTCCAAGCCTGAGCATTTGATTGCTGTTGGGAAGAACAACCGGCAGCTCCGAAGAGCAAGGCCAAGACAAGGACGAAAAGAACGAAACGTTTCATATTTCCGGATCTCCTTGGTCCGGTGTTTCAAGAAACAAAATCGGATATGACTTACGAAATGCCCGCATGGCGTGCAATTCAGTTAATGAACTAAAGCAATTAGTCCGCTAGCTGAATTGCACGCTGTTACTCACTCTCGATTGTTAAAGTACAACATATATACATATTATATGTGTATATATATTTAGCTACAAAAAAAGCGAACGTAAAGACGTATTGTCCTAGGTTCGCTTAGATTTGCATCGAGGTATTATAGCAACTACCAGGTTTATATTCAAGTTATAGGCTATTTTTTAAACATCTTTTTTGGTTTAGACACAGGAGCTTTAGGTGTGATGTCGGCAACAATCAGATTGTCAGGAATAACGACTTCTTTTTTATGAATTTCTGCCTTGGTAATTTTGATTGGAGCAACTTTTTTCTTGTTTTTAAATACTTTTTTAGGAGGTAAATCCGGGGTAATAAAAGATTCAATTATTTTTTCAGATTTTGGTTTAAAGTTGTTAAAAAATTTTTCTAGCTGTTTTTTAAACTTTAAAAATACTTCCTGACGATTGTTTTTGTAAATGATGATTGCGACAATGGCAGCGATAATCAAACCGATAATAAGGCCGAATACAAAGCTACTATTTTGATGACAATCACAGTCTTTTTTATGACAACAAGTCATATTTAGTCGTCTTTCTCTTTTTTATCTTTACTAAAAAAGGAATTAAAAAGAGAAAAACCATTTTTGAAACCCATTAAAAATTCGGAGATTGAAGAGACCGGGCCGGAAACGGAGGTAATTATTTGATTGGTTTGATTAACAGTAATTCTGAGATCTTTGATAAGCTTGATGACATATATACCGACAGCAACAATGACAGTGGTAATTGATAAGAGGCTAATAACAACAACTATCTGCGTGATATCCATAAAAAGAGTATAAACTATTTTAAAACTTTTTCATCCTTAGTAATCACCCCGGCGGGAGATTTGGCCTCAATTACAATTTTTGCCTCGGCAGTGGAAATATCTAAAGTTTTTTTGAAATTACCATCAACATCAACAATTACTAAGGAATCATTAATCCTAATAGTTGATTCAGGGTCAGTAATGCCGGAAATTTCTATTGAATTGGCTGAAAAATCCTGTGGCCAATTTATTTTCAGTTTTGGTGGCCGATTAAATTTTAAATATTCAGAAATCAAATAGACAGCAAAAATCACTCCAAGAATGGAAATAAAGAGGGTAAAACCTAATTGTGGAGTCAGGGAGAACCAAAAGCGGCGACTGGTGGTATTTTGGGGACGGCGATCATAATCCCGACGAAAGAGACAGAGAATATCATCACCGTTTTGACCTAAAAACTCAGCATAATCCCGAACATAGAGAGAACAGTATGGTTCCTCGGGAAATTCGGCAGTATTTTCGTTTTCAAAGGCAATAAGATATTTTATGGGAATTTTTAATTTTTTACTGATTTCCGTAAAGTCCAGTTCCCTATCGAGGCGGGCGGATTCGAGAATAGAGGAGGCTCTTTTCATAAAAACTATTCGGAAATACTATCGTCAGAGGGACTTTTGTGGGAAATAAGAATTTCCCGAGCCTTGGCACCGTTAACCGGACCAACAATACCAGCTTTTTCTAATTCATCAAGAACCCGAGCAGCCCGAGCATAACCTAATTTAAGGCGACGTTGCAACAGAGAGGCAGATGCCTTGCCGGTTTCCTGAATTAACTTAATGGCATCATCAAACATGGCATCACGTTCTTCACCATCATTAATCATGATATTTTTACTTGAAGATGTGGGACTATTGACTGGTTGTTTAACTATTTCATCATTATATTCGCCACTACGTTGGGTCTTAATAAAGTCGATGAGACGGTTGACCTCTTTATCGGAAATAAAACAGCCCTGAACCCGAACTGGCTTGGCTAAATCAGGGGGAATATAAAGCATATCACCACGACCAAGTAATTTTTCTGCCCCTGGAGTATCTAGAACTACCCGAGAATCAGTCATAGACGCAACGGCAAAAGCAATACGAGTTGGGATGTTAGCCTTGATTAAACCAGTAATAATGTTGACTGAAGGACGTTGGGTAGCCAAAACCAAGTGAATACCAACTGCCCGTGCCATTTGAGCTAAACGACAAATATTATCTTCGACCTCAGCCGGAGAGAAAAGCATAATTTCGGCTAATTCATCGATAAAGATAACAATATAAGGAATTGATTGAAAACCCGATAAGTTGTTGTAACCCTCAATATTTTTAGCCCCGACTTCGGTAAACAATTTATAGCGGCGTTCCATTTCATTTACCGCCCACTTGAGTGCAGAAACGACTTTTTCCGGTTCAACAATAACTGGAGTTAATAAGTGAGGAATGCCATTGTATCCGGATAATTCAACTCTTTTTGGATCAACCATAATCATTCTAACCTCGTCGGGTGAAGCCCTAAATAACAAAGTAGAAATCCAGGAATTGATACAAATGGATTTTCCGGAACCAGTTTGACCGGCGATTAAGACGTGGGGCATTTTGGAAATATCGGCAACTTTGGGTAAACCGGCCACATCAAGTCCAAGGGGAACAGTAATTTTACTCTTGGCATTTTTCATGACATCAGATTCAAAAATTGTTCGGATAGGAACAACTTCGAGAGATCGATTTGGCATTTCGATACCAACCAAGGAACGACCAGGGATAGGAGCTTCAACCCGAATTTGACCACCAGGGGCAGCCAAGGCCATTGCTAAATCATTACTTAAAGATAAAATCTTGGCTAATTTAGTTCCCAAAGCAACTTCTAGAGCATATTGGGTGACTGAGGGAGAATTGTTGACTTCGGCAACACGGGCAGTAATTCCAAATGAATCAAGGGTTTGCTCGATTATTTGGGCATTTTTACGAACATCACCACGATCGGCTTTGGCGCCAGGAGTATCGTCAAAAAGCGACAGTGAAGGATAAACCCAGGTTTGATTGCCCGAAGAAGTTAAAGGAGTATTGGCAGACTTAAATACCGGAGGAATATCAGCTACAGCCATATCGGCCTTGGTGGCAGATTTGGCGCTATCATGTGTGTCCTTTGGAGCAAAAATTTCTTGGATTGGGGAGTGCATTTCTGATTGATATAAGGGATTTTTAGCTGTTTCTTTGGCTTTTTTCTCCTTGGCTTTGGTGGCCTGACCGACAGAGTATTTTCGAATAACACTAAAAATATTGGCAAAAAATTTGATGATTTGGGCAATATTGGTATCAAAGAGAACCACAAAACCAACAATTAAGGCAAAAAAGAAAATAATAAAGGTGGGGGCTTCAGAAAATAAGGCTAAAAATTGTTCCCAAAAAAAGGAACCAACAACACCTTGTTTAAAGAGACCTAAAAGAGCGAAAAAGAGAATAGAAAAACCAAAGAAAACATTGGCTTCACGAAGAGGTGATTTTATTTTGGTAAACAAAAAGGAGATTAGCAATAATAAAAAGGGCACCATAACAGCTCCCCAGCCAAAAAATTTACTTAGAGCCAGGTTGACATCAGTGGCAACTGTCCCTTGGCGTAAAAATGAAAATATCGATAATACGGATAAAATTAGAAAAAATATAAAGAATATTGATTTGACAGTATCCGGCTTTAATTTAAGGGTAGGTAAAATTCGATTTTTCTTGCGGCCACGGGGCATAGGTAAAGTTTAATGTAAAAAACTCATAAAGTAAAAAGTTAGTATGAAAGCCCAAAAAGCCAACGATGATGAGAGGGCTCGCCACAACGGACACATTTACCTTCTTCTTCTTTGACATCAAGAGGTAAACAACGAGTGGTGGCTTTGGTATCGTTTTTAATTTTAGCCTCACAATCGGGATTTTCACACCAGTGAGCACTGATAAAACCACGATTATCAGTCATGATTTTTTTGAACTCATCGTAGGTGTCCACCGAAAAGGTATGCTCCTTGGTAAATTTTTGATGTGCCTCGTAAAGTTTTGTTTGGATGTCAGTCAAAACTTCTGGGATTTTTTGATCTAACTCATCGAGACTAAGAGTAATTTTTTCGGCCAAGTCGCGGCGAGAAATAATTAAAGAATTTTTTTCCAAATCACGATCACCAATTTCGAGACGGAGAGGAACGCCCTTTAATTCCCATTTATTGAATTTATAGCCAGCACTTTCACCATCAGCAATATCCAATTCAACCCGATATTTTTTCTTTAGATTTTCAAAAATTTCCTTGGCTGTTATCAAGGACTTTTCATGGCCAGGAATAGGAACAATGACAATTTGAATAG
The DNA here is from genome assembly GCA_964556795.1 of uncultured Gammaproteobacteria bacterium. GTDB lineage: Bacteria > Patescibacteriota > Microgenomatia > UBA12405 > UBA12405 > UBA12158. Next base: position 33,456 of record CAZKWZ010000001.1, read on the forward strand.
GAGCAATATTTGGAGGAAGCTTGAGACCATTTTCATCACCATGAGCCATAATCAAACCACCAATGGCCCGAGTGGAGAGACCCCAAGAATTTTGCCAGGGATAAACTTTGTCTTTGTTTTGATCCTGAACAGTCCAATCAAAAGATTTAGAAAAATTTTGGCCAAGATCGTGTGAGGTACAAGCCTGGAGAGCTTTACCATTGGGCATCATACATTCAAAAGTAAAAGTATTTCCGGCACCAGGAAATTTCTCAGATTGACTTTTACGACCTTTTATCCCATACATCCCCATTAATTCACGATAGGTTTTTTCATAAGTATCGAGAGCCCACATAGTAGTATCAAGGGATTCTTCATGGGTTAAGTGGGCACAATGACCCTCTTGCCATAAAAACTCTGAGGTGCGCAAAAAAAGATAGGTTCTTTTTTCCCAACGGACAACATTACACCATTGATTAATAAGAATTGGTAGGTCACGCCACGAAGAAGTCCATTTACGATACATGTCGTACATAATGGTTTCAGAAGTGGGACGAACTGCCAATTTTTCGGTTAATTCTTCACCACCACCAACGGTGACCACTGCAAGCTGGGGGGAAAAACCTTCAACATGTTCTTTTTCTTTTTGCAAATAATGCATGGGGATAAAGAGAGGAAAATAGGCGTTTTTGACTCCCCTTTCCTTAAAAATCTTATCCATAAATTGTTGAATGGCTTCCCAAAGAGCATAACCATAAGGACGGATAACCATACAACCTTTGACCGGGGCATAATCAGCTAGTTCGGCTTTTAAAATAATGTCCGTAAACCATTCCGAAAGCTCGGTATTAAAATTTTTGAGTTGTGATTTAGCCATAGCCTATTTTAGCAACAAAAATGCTCGTCCTGCCTGGGATAAATCGCAGACAAAGGCGAGCACAAAATAGTGTAACAAAAATTTTAGACTTCGATAATCAATGGAAGAACCATGGGTTCACGACCGGTTTTTTCTTTGATTATGTTTTCTAAATCGGCTTGAATTTCAGTTCGAAGATAATCGAAATTAGCTGGTTTACTAGTTAGCTCACCAAACTTTCTAACAATTTCTGTTTTTAAATAATCTATAAGATCGGTGTTTTCTTTCATAAAGACAAAGCCACGAGAAAGAATTACCGGTTCTTTAAAAAGAGTGCCGGCGGTTTTATCAACTAAAAGTACCACACTAAACATGCCGTCCTCAGCGAGGGTTTTTCGATCTCGAAGAACAGTGGCACCGACATCACCAATACCCAAACCATCAATCAAAACTTTATGCATGGGAATGTGATTGTTGGTATCAACTTTACCATTGGCATAAAAAGTAACCGAAGAGTCAAAATCGGGAGTGATAAATTGATTATCGCTATAACCAAGCATTTTGGCCATAGAAAAGTAACTTTTGATATGACGATAATTACCGCCAATAGGCAGAAGATAACGAGGATTGGTAAGAGAAATTAAGAGGGCATGCTCCTTTTGATAACCATGACCGGAGACATGTAATTCCTCTTTTTCACCATAGGCTACTTCGACACCCATTTTAGATAAATTATCAATCATTTCATAAATATTACCGGTAGTACCTGGAATGTAGTCTGGTGAAGAAAAGATAACTTTATCACCGGATTTTATTTTGACGCGATGTTTACCCATAACCATTTTGGAAAGGGCGGAATCAGGTTGACCGGCAAAACCAGCAACTAAAAAGAGAAGTTTACTGTCAGGAAAGTTTTTTGCTCTTTCCGGAGCAATTATGTCAGTGTCGTCTAATTTAACATAGCCCAATTCTTTGGCAATATTAATGGCTTTGTCCACAGAATAACCGACGATACAAATTTTACGGCCGGTAGACTTTCCGTATTCAATGGCCTGGCCCCAACGGACAATGTTACTACTGATAGAAGTAACAAAAACCCGGCCTTTGGCAGAAACTATTTGATGTTTGAAGTTTTCAGCAATATCGCGCTCAGAAGGAGAATAACCTTCGTGCTCAGAACCCAAAGAATCGGACATCAAAGCAATAACTTTTCGATTGCCAACATTGGCAATTTTTTTCAATTCAGCTGATTTATTATCGAGGGGAAAAACATCAAATTTAAAGTCCGAACCATGATAAAAAACACCAATAGGAGTACTGATAGCAAAATGATAAGTATCAGGAATGGAATGAGTAACCCGAATCGGCTCAATAGTAAAACGACCTTTATTAAAAACATCACCGGGTTGATAAACATTTATAGAGGCCCGAATTTGATTTTCAGCCAGACGCGATTCAATGAAAGCGGCAGCTAATTTTGGAGCAAAAATAGGAATGTTGTTTCCTAATATTGGCAAAATATAACGGACAGCGCCAATATGATCTTCATGACCGTGAGTAATAAATATACCTAAAATTCGGTCTTTTTTATCTAGTAAGTAAGTAGTGTCAGGAATTTGAAGATCAACCCCAAAGGCATCTTCCTCGGGAAAGCCAACACCACAGTCGACAATAATAATCTCTGATTTAGAGAAGTCGCCACGAGGAGCAAATTCATAGGCGAACATGTTTTGAGTAACATCACCAAAGCCGCCCAAAGAGGAAATACGGACAGCATCCTGAGTATTGGATTGGTTTGAAAATACGGGTTTGGTATTAAGCGAACGGGTAAAATCCTTTTGAGTAGCTGGATTAAAAGCTGGTTTTTGAGATATTTTTTGTTTAATCATAATTTTAGTTTAGTAGTTTACTGGTGGAATAGATAATAGATGAAAAATAGGTAAACTAACTATTTTTCTTTTAAAAATTTGCCGATATTAAGGAAATCTTCTTGTAGAGATTTCAACATGGCACCATTTCTAAGACCCGCAGAGGGGTGATATACAGGAATAATTGTTAACGGTAAATCCTGCCAGGTGATATTCCTGATTTGACCATGGTTTCGACTAATTGATTCTTCTGGAAAGAAATAATTCATGGCAAAACGCCCCAGAGTAATAACGATTTTTGGTTTAATAATTTTTAACTGAGCTTTTAAATAAGGAACACAGATTTTTATTTCTGATGGAAGCGGATCACGGTTCTCCGGCGGACGATGTTTTAAGATATTACAAATGAAAACGTCGGATCGCGGCACTTTTATCGTATTCAGAAGCTTGTCTAACAGTTTACCAGAATTGCCCACAAATGGCAAACCCTGCAAATCTTCCTGCTGTCCCGGGGCTTCGCCGATAAAAACAATTTGAGCATTGGGATTACCACTCCCGGGGACATGGTTGGTGGCAGTTTTATATAAATCGCATTTATGACATTCTTCCACCAAGTGGGCAATATATTGTAATTGTTGATCTGTGGTTAAAGACATTAGGGGGTGTATTGTTCCTTTATTTCAATCACCTGATTTGAAGCATTTATAGTAACCCAAAAAGGTGGAGAATCGGGACCAAAATTATAATTGGGATTGGTACCTTTTAGAACATCAATAAAGTCAGTAAAGGAAATTTTTGGAGAAATTTTTCCGTCATTAGTGAAGTCAATTAAATAAATAGGAGAGGAGGTTAAAACCTCGAAAGAACGAATTAAAGGATTGCTGTTTTTTATTCTAAATCCATTGGGAGCGGTGTTATCGTCAATCCATTCAATATAGTCAATATCAATGAAATTTTTGTTATTTTGATAATAGGCTTTTTTGATAAAACCGATTTGTTTGGTAGCGGTGGCGACAGTTTCAGTTTTGGATTTCTGAGATGATTCGTCGGTCTGAGTATCCTTTGGCGAATCATTATTAGAAACCGGGGTGGGAGTTGGTAGAGCGACAATATTTTTGTGTCCAATCGGAGAAAAGATAATAATTATTGAAGCGAAAAAGATAACCGCTAAAGTTAAAGGAAATAAAAATATCTTATTTTTTTTCATTTTGAATTGAAAAAATAATCGGAATATTAAAATTTTTATCATTTTGCGGCAGACCACTAGGATTGTCGTTTTTGATTTTTAAATAACCACGGAGTGAAGTAGTTGAAAATTTTAATGTAGCACTAAAATCGGTTAATTTTTCTTCACCTTCTAACCAGTTTGGAGCCGATGCAATGCCATCAAAGAGAATTTTGTTTTGGCTATCAAAAAGCTTGATGGGAAAACTCCCCTCAAATACCCATGATTTGTCAATTAAGCCAACAATACGTTGAGGTGATTTAAATGGTTGAGATAAGTTTGGAGACAAAATAATGACCGGAGAGTTGGTGGGAATGACGGTAACTGTGGGGATAACTTTTACTTGCTGTTGGAGTAAAGTCGATTCCCGTCGATATGGATAAAGAGTGAGTAATAAAACTACAAAGGCCAGCGATAATAAAATAAAAGAAATGTAGATTTCAGTTTTCTTCATATTAAAGTTTTTTAAGTGTGCCATTTTTATCGACACATTCCGGGACCATAGTGGTGGGGAAATGATATGGGGCAACGACTTCACAGGTGACAGTACCGTTGCCATCAGCAACAATTTTCCAAACCTCATTGTCTTTGTAGGCTAAAAACCAACCACCTTCTCCAGCAAAAGAAACAGTACCGGCGGCCTGGGTAGGATTAATTTCTTTAATAATTAAGCTGGTGTCCTCTATGGTGAGATTATATTTTTTAGCCAGAGCTGTCTCAATCTGAAGCTCATCGGGGATGGTAGTGGGGAGGTTTTCTGGGGCGGCAGTAGCTATGGCGCCACCTTTTTCGGTGGTCTTGGTAATATTTACCGGTCTTTGGGTATAAATATAGAAAGCCCAAAGAGCAATAATGAGGCCGAGTATCAGACCAATAAGTGTATTTTTCATAGTTTTATTACCATTGGGGAATAAATTTTTTAATGTTGGTTTCATCAACAACAACTTGGCGGGTGCCATCTAAAATCATAGCGGCAGTTTTACGACAAAGACCTTCTATGTTACGTTTTAAGGTCCGGACTCCGGCGTCAAAACCTAAGGGTCGAACAATATTGAGCCAAATATCGTCTTTGATAATTAGTTCATCATTGGTTAAACCGGCATCTTTGATGGCTTTGGGTAAAATATAATCTCTACCAATAGCAATTTTTTCTTCGTCGGTATACGATGGCATTTGAATAACTTCAAGACGATCCATAACGGCGGTGGCAATACGGGTAGTGTTGTTACAAGTAGCCACAAAGAAGGCTTCGGAAAGGTCAAAAGGATAATCAAGATAGTGGTCAGTAAAACGAGCATTTTGTTCGGGATCAAGAAGTTCAACTAAAACACCCATAATGGTATTAAGGGCGTCATCAGCCACACGGTCGATTTCATCCAAAAGGATAACCGGATTTTTGCTTTGACATTGGGATAAAGCGCGAATAATAGCACCCGGTTCAGCCTCAGGATGGAGACGAGATTGACCACGAAGATAGAGAGGATCACCAAGACCTCCAAAGGGAATACGGATTAACTTTCGATTCATAACATCAGCAATAGACTTGGCCATGGTTGTTTTTCCGGTACCAACCAATCCAGTAAAAAGCAAAATTGGAGCACGATAGACAGTGTCCGGATGGCGATTTTTTTGTAAAGCCAAAACAGAGATATATTCCAAAATTCTTTGTTTGACATCATCAAGACCAAAATGATTTTCATTAAGTTTTTCCTGAGCAAAACGGATATCCAAAATATCCTGAGTTCTGGTATTCCAAGGCAGAGAAATAACCCAGTCGATGTATTTGGCAAAAGACTGATAATAATCCCAGAAAGTTTCTTCTGAGCGAGAATTTACCTCAAGTTGGGCAAACATTTCATCAAGCTTGGCATTAAGACCTTCAGGTAAAGTGACCCCCCCGGCTTTGGCGCGTAATTTGGCAATAGCATCAGTAACGGTTAGTGTCGAATCCACAGAAAAAGTATACAGGAAAAATAGTTAAGGAAAAAACTTTAATAAAATTATTTCTTATGAGAATGTTTGGTTTTTGGAAAAAAGACCAGAATAAAAAACAGGATTGAAGAAATGAGGTCTATAGGAATCCAATAGATTTTTTCCAAATCAACCAAAAAAAGTGGATTGTAAATTAAAGCAATAATTCCAAAAATTAAATGCCACCATTTTTTTTTAGTTTTGGATTGAAATAATTGATAAAGAACACAAATGGAACCAGAAAAAATGATGACCCGAAGAATTAAATAATAGACAGATGGTAACCAAACTGGAATACCAGCCAATAATAGGACAGCTGAAACCAGATAAATATTTTTCATTAAGTACAGTATATTACTTTTTTGAAAATATTTTTTTATCTTCTTCCTCTGTTTCTATCTCCAAATGATGAGCGATTTTGGCCACTACTGGGGTTACCAAAATTTCTGAAAGGAGGACGCTGAGGTCTTTGGAAATCACCTTCGGGTCGTGGTGCACCGGGATGGGCAGCTTTGAACTCAGGGGAACTCAATTTTATCTGATGATTATCGTTGAATCCGGATATTTTGACTTTTAGTTTATCGCCAATTTTAATAATCGAAGAAGGATCAGAAATGAAACCACCACTTAGTTCAGAAACGTGGAGTAGGGCTTCGCGGCCAGGGAGAAATTCAACAAAGGCTCCATAGGCTTCAACCCGAGTAACCACCCCATCATATTCTTCACCAACTTGAACTTCTTTAATCATGGATTCAATTTCATAGGCACAGTCATTTATTTTATCCTGATCAATGGCACAAATTGAAGCGCGACCATCGTCGTCAATATCAATCTGAACACTATATTTTTCCATTAAAGCTTTGATGGTTTTACCACCAGAGCCGATAACCTCACCGATTTTGTCCTCGGGTAGAGTAATCATTTTGATTTTGGGGGCATATTCGGACAATTCAGCACGAGGGGCGGGAAGAACAGAGTTGATTTTGTCCAAAATTTGGAGACGGGCTTTAGTGGAAGCAGCAAAGGTATCGGTAATCATCTGCATAGACAGGCCCATTCTTTTGATATCAAGTTGAATAGCGGTGATACCGGTACGAGTACCGGTGATTTTAAAATCCATATCGCCACAATGATCCTCGATACCGGCAATATCGGTTAAAAGAACATATTTTCCTGAGTCATCAGACATCATGCCAATGGAGATACCGGCAACTTTGTCTTTTATGGGGACACCGGCGTCCATAAGGGAAAGAGTAGAACCGCAGGTAGAAGCCATAGAAGAAGATCCGTTTTGAGACATAACTTCAGAGGTTAAAGTAATGGTATATGGAAATTCTTCTATTGATGGAATGACCGGAACTAAGGCTTTTTCAGCAAGTGCACCGTGTCCAACTTCGCGACGTCCAGGACGACCGAAACGACCGGTTTGACCGGTGGAAAATGGAGCCGCGGAATAATAATGTATATATCTTTTGGTTATTTCACCATTGGAATCTTGAAGGTATTGTTGTTCGGCAAGTGAACCTAAGGTGGTGATTGTCAAAGCTTGGGTTAGACCACGTTGGAAAAGAGCTGAACCATGGACACAGGGCAAAACACCAGCTTCAATTTCCAGAGGTCGGATTTCATCAAAAGCTCTATTGTCATAACGATTACCGGATATGGTAGCTTCGCGAAGATATTGACGAACTAAAATATCGACTGCCTCCATCAAAGTATTTTCTTCGACTTCTTCAGATTTAATTTTAGCTTCGTAAGCAGTTTTAACTTTTTCTTTGATCTGATCCTCAGCAAAAATATGGGCACCGTCCTGACCGTCAGTTATGAACTTGACTAAGTCAGTTTTAATGAGTTTTTCAACTTCAGCAATTAGTTCTTTTGAGGGAGAGAGTGACTGATATTCAATTTTCTTTTTACCGTATTTTTTGGCAAATTCTACTAACTGATTGTTTATATCTGTACCTGTATCAAAACCTAGTTGCATGGCTTTAAGGACGGTATCATTGTCAACAATATTGGCATCGGCTTCAATCATATTGATACCTTCAGAATCTTTACAGACTAAAAGATCTAAAGATGATTTTAATTGTTCAGAAATTGAGGGAAAAAGAGTTAAATTGCCGTTTTCATTGCCAACTCGGACAATGGAAACTGGGCCATTAAAGGGAATGTCTGAGAGCATTAAAGCAGCAGATACTGCGGTAAATGCGGGGATAACAACATCATTTTCTTTATCATTACTTAAAACTGTAGCGATAACTTGGACTTCGTATTTAAAGTCAGGAGAGAATAAAGGACGGATAGATCGATCAATAATGCGACCAAAAAGAATGGCTGTGTCAGAAGGACCGCCCTCGCGCTTTATCCACTTACCACCTTTAATTAAACCACCGGCATAAAGTTTATCGGCAAATTCGACTGAAAGTGGAAAATAATCTTTAGTTTTATCAACAGCTCCCAAAACAACAGTGGCTAAAACTACTGTCTTGCCCATTTGAGCGGTAACAGCGGCGTTAGCTTGTGGAGCCAGTTGACCAGTTGTAAGTGTAAGTTTTTTTGTACCAATAACGATATCGACAGAATTTTTTGCCATGATAAATTAAATAAATATAAATTGATTATAGAGTATACGAATACACTTATTTCTTAAGATTAAGACCCTTGACGATTTTAGTGTAGCGTTCTTCATTATGAATAGAAAGATAGCGGAGCAAACGACGGCGTTTAGCCAATTTACTTAGCAGTCCACGTTTAGCTGGAGAATCATGTTTATTTTCACCTAGATGTCCTTGGAGTTTCTCGATTTCTTTACTTAAGATAGCAACTTGAATTTCAGGGGAACCGGTATCACCCTTAGCTTGGGCGTACTTGGTAATAATTTCGCTTTTTTCTTCGGTAGTTAATGCCATGTAATTATTTGGCTATTTGTCGGTAAATGATAATATTTTGGAATGGCTACCAAAAAACCGATTTAATAGTCAGT
>CAZKWZ010000001.1:42437-50811 GCA_964556795.1 uncultured Gammaproteobacteria bacterium
CTGGATTTTCGAGACTTAGAGTCATGGGTTATGCGGTGGGGGTAGGATTTGGTTTATTGGTACCTGGAACTAAATTGCCTGTTTTTTCAATGTTTTCAATTAATGTGGGTTCAGAGCTGGAAAGAGTGGCCTCATCAGGCTGAGTGGCACGTAGACAAATAGCACCAGCTTCGAAAGTTTCAGGAGAAACATTAACACTAAAGGATTGAGTGGCAACACGAAGACCGATTAGCAAATCTTTACCGGAATCGATATCAAGATTTAAGCCAAGCATCGGTAATAAGAAAGTAAATATTTCTGAAAAAGGAGCGTCGGGATCAAAAACAGTAGCTTTGGCCCAAGATTTGGTGGTTTGAGTAGGAGTGACTAAAATCCAGTTACCTTGATTAACAATAGAAGCAGAGACGCCTAAAGCTGACTCATCACCAAGCATAAAACAGATATCAGCATTAGAACCGTTATTGTTGATTAAAATTTGATTGGTTTCAATTTTGGCAGCTCCGGATTTAGTTTTAACAACTAAATTGAGATGACCACCATCATCATTATAAGAAACAGCCTCAATTTGATCGATTGGGTAATCTAAGGAAACGACTAGATTAGAGTTAGTGAAAGAATCAACTAAAAGTTCTAAACCACTTAACTTGGAGTAATTTTGATCGGTTTTTTGAGGACAAAATACTTTAACGTCTTTACCTTGTTTTTTTAAGCTAAGGGCAAGAGCTAAAGCAGCACCAATAGAATCAACTGAAAGAGTTGGGACGGCAATTAGAGCGCTTTTAGCACTGTTTATAAGGGGTTTTATTTCAGTAACGTTGTAATTTTTCATTTTTGTCCTGCTACAAATAAATGATTATTTGGAATTCTTATAGGCTATTATAGCATCTCCTACCTTAAAGTCAACATAAGGGCGGAAAGTCATGCCACAATCATGGCCAACCTTGACTTTTTCAACAATATCTTTGGCTTGACGAATACCTTCGATTTGAGTATTTTTTATAATTTTTCCATCTCTTAAAAGATGAATAGTATCATTTTTTGTTAATTCACCTTTAGTAACTTTTATCCCAGCAATACGAACTTTTTCAATTTTGAATTCGGCAATAATATTGCCTTCACCAAGAATAGTATCTTCGATAGTAGGATCAAGCATTTTTAAAACTTGAGCCTGAATGTCCTCAATAATTTCATAAATTATCTTGGATTCAAAAATATGGACTTTCTCATTATCGGCTAAATTTTTGATGGTTTTACTGACCGGAACATTGAAGGCAAAAAGTTCAGCGTGAGCAGTTTTGGCAGCGATAATATCGTTATCATTAACAGGGCCAACACCAGTATAGATTAAGTTAACATCATCGCTTAGACTGTTTTTTAATGCCTCCAGAGTACCCTCAACATCGGCTTTAATAACCACATTTAAATGAGGGACATCTGGGTCAAGGGCAACTTTATGGGAGATGGTTTTTTCTAAAAGTAATTCATGGGGGGTACTAGATATAATTGCCCCAACCATAGGTACAGTTTCAAAACCGAGAATTTCTACCGGCATACTGGGACTGGCTTCACGAATATTTTTTCCATCAGAATCCAATAGAGCTTTAACTTTACCTGGGGTAGTTTCGACAAAAAATTGATCACCTAACTTGAGAGTTCCCTTTTTAATAATTACTGAGGCCACTGGACCACGAGCTTTATCTAGTTTAGATTCGATGACCACCGCTTCGAGAGGAGCTTCGGATTCATCCTTTAATTCCATAATTTCGGCATTTAAAAGAATTAAATCCAATAGTTCTTCAATACCGGTACCGTTTTTGGCTGAAACAGGAATGACGGCAACTTGACCACCATATTCTTCGGGGGTCAGGTCCATTTCCACTAATTGTCCTTTAACCATTTCTGGCTGGCGGGTTTCAAGATCATATTTGGTTAAGGCGACTATTACAGGAATATTTGAGTCTCTAATTTGCTTAATACATTCCTTGGTCTGAGCCATAATGCCGTCAGTAGCCGAAATAACTAAGACAGCTAAATCAGTGACATTGGCACCACGAGCCCGCATAGCACAAAAAGCAGCGTGACCAGGAGTATCAATAAAAGTGATTAAACCAGATTTACCGTTTTTAAGTTTGACGTTGGTCTGATAAGAAGTAATATGCTGGGTGATACCACCAGATTCCCTGGCGGCCACATTGGCATTCCTGATATTATCGAGGAGAGTGGTTTTACCGTGGTCAATATGACCCATAACGGCGACGATGGGGGGACGATATTTATTTGCCGAATTTGTGGTCATATTTGTATTAATTTCTAACTATTTTGCTTCAGGTTAAATCTAAAGCAAAGATAAAATTAGAAATTTAATTAAAAACTTTTAATTTTAAGTTTATTTTTTGACAGCACTGACCTTAATATCAGTGTCGGTGAGAATGCCAGCAAGACGGACATTTTCACCACCGGAGCCAATAGCCAAAGCTAATTGATCTTCGGGAACTTCAACCATAGCCAAATTATTCTTGATGGAAATCACTTTGACATCACTAGCCGGAGAGAGAGCATTAACAATGAATTGGCTTTGATTTTTAGCAAAAGAAACCACATCGACCTTTTCATCAGCCGGTAGCTCATTTAAGACAGATTGAATTCTAGAACCTTTTTGACCAATACAGGAACCTACCGGATCAATACCACCCTGAGTGCTACTAACAGCAATTTTAGTTCTTTGACCGGCTTCACGGGCAACTTTTTCTACTACCACGGTGCGATTGCCAACTTCAGGAACTTCACGAACAAAAAGTTGTTCAATGAATTCGGGATCACGGCGGGAGAGAATAATATCTTTACGACCAGTATTTTCGTCTTCACGAATGTCTTTGATTAAAAAGAGTTTTTTAGCCCCAATACCCAGGGATTCATTTTTAATTTGTTCTTCTTTGGTAAAAATACCTTCGGTTTTACCAATACCGATGGTCATTTTATAAGGATCAATCCGAAGAACTACACCCATGATAAGAGTACCAACCTTTTGACGATATTCGGCAATGATAGTGTCCCGTTCAACTTCGTGAATTTTTTGATCAATGACCTGTTTGGCAGTCATGGCAGCAATACGACCAAAACCAGGAGGAGTAACATTTTTTCTTTTATCACCATCAATTTCATAAATGGCAAAAGAGCCGGATTCGGGGGCTAAATCGACTTCAAACTGAGTTTCTTCATCAACAATAACATTGTGCTCTTTTTGATCGCGTTTATAGGCAGAAATTAAGCCCTGTTCAATGGCGTCAATAATTTCCTGGGGATTAATATTGCGTTCACCGGCAATTTGAGCGACGGCGGCGGCAAATTCAGTTTTTGGTAGTCTTTTAATATCCATATTTTTCCTTTTGGTAGAACAAAAATGGGGACGCGTCGCCCCCATTCCGAATACCACAGATTAATTGGGATATTATAACACTAAAATGTGCCGAAAACTGTTTATAAATCTAATTCTTTGAGAAGATCTTTTTGTCGAGAGCTAAGACGGGAAGGAATGACGATATTTAGTCGAATATAGAGGTCACCAACACCGTAACCACCAACATCACGAATTCCCTGACCACGAAGCCGAATGAGAGTATTGGGCTGAGTACCGGCTTTGACCCGAACTTTGAGACGGTCAGTTAAAGTAGGGACTTCAATAATATCACCTAATATTGCCTGAGTTAGGCTGATATCTTCTATCACATAAACATCATTACCCTCACGTTTAAATTTTTTATCAGGTAAAACATCAATATATAGAGAAAATTCTCTAAATTTAATCCTTTGACCGTCGTCAACACCGGCGGGAATTTTGATATTCCTTTTTCGACCATCAATGCTAACTTCCTTTTCACAACCCAAAGCAGCTTCCAAAAAACTAATTTGAATTTTATAAGTGGGGACCTGACGTCGTTGCTGACCGCCAAAGTTAAAGGCCTGACCACCACCAAAAAATTGTTCAAAGATATCAAAAGGGTTACTAAACCCACCAAAGTCAAAATCAGCTCCCTGACCACCATTAGAACTTTGCCAGGTAAAATTAAAAGGACCGTTTTGCTCAGAATAGGTATGTCCACCAAAATTGCCCTGATTGGGATCAAAGGCAGCGTGACCAAATTGATCATAAGCAGATTTTTTTTGATCATTACTTAAAACCTCGTAGGCTTCGTTGATTTCTTTGAATTTTTCCTCAGCTTCGGGAGATTTATTTCTATCCGGATGCCATTGCATGGCTTGTTTACGATAAGCAGATTTAATTTCGTCTTTAGTGGCGCCTTTTTGAATACCTAGTGTTTCATAAAAATCTCGTTTCATGGTTGTTGTTATTTTAGCGAAATAATTTGAAAACCGTACTTATTAATTTCTTCTTCGGACCACATTCCAGCAGCTTTAATATCATTAGTTTTTAAAACATAAGAAACAGTTTTGCTTATTTCACGACCGGTATAGTTTTTTGTTTCTGGATTCCATTCTTGTAGGACGAGAACGTCACCAGCTTTACACTCCCAATCAGCCAAACGTAATTCAAAATTTTTGTCGCCTGATTTTATTTTTTCAAAGTATTGAGGCCAAATTTTCTTTTTTATTTCCATTTTTTTACTTTATAGAGACGCGCCCTCTGGACGCGTCTCTACTAGAACAAATTTGTGACTATTAGTTGACGACTTCGCCCTCTTCTGGCTCAGCATTACCTTTGGCGCCACCAAAATTTGCGTCTTCGTTATTGGGCTTCTTTTCTTCGGTTTTAGCTGAATCTTCGGGATTTTTCCCAGCTTCTGGCTGACCATAGACGGCTTGACCAACAACCTGAAGAATTTGATTAAATTCTTCAATAAATTTGTCATAATCAGCTTTGGTAGCACCGATTTTATCTAAAAGATTTTTACCTTCTTTGATTTTTTCTTCAATTCTTTTCTTGTCATCAGCCTTAATTTTATCGGCAAAATCCTTGAGAGATTTTTCGCCGTTAAAGAGAGTGGCATCAAGTTTGTTTTTACTTTCGACTAAATCGTGCTTTTCAGCATCTTCGCGGGCATGCATTTCAGCATCATTTTTCATTTTTTCGACTTCGTCATCAGTCAGATGAGTCGCATTTTGTATGGTAATTTTTTGCTCTTTGTTAGTCCCCTTATCCTTGGCAGAAACGGAGAGAATACCGTTACTGTCGATATCAAAAGTAACCTCGATTTGAGGAACACCACGAGGAGCCGGAGCTAAACCATCGAGAATAAAACGACCCAAAGTTTTGTTGTCATTGGCCATGGGGCGTTCACCCTGAAGAACATTAATTTCCACCTGGGGCTGATTATCAGAATAGGTAGTAAATATCTGAGATTTTTTGGTAGGTACGGTAGTATTTCTCTCGATAAGAGGAGTACGAACCCCACCAGCAGTTTCAATACCAAGGGTTAGAGGGGTGACATCAAGTAAAACAATGTCTTTAACTTCTCCGGTTAAAACGGCTCCTTGGACGGCGGCACCAATAGCAACAACCTCATCGGGATTAACGGTAGTATTGGGTTCTTTACCAAAATATTGACGGACGACATCGACCACTTTGGGCATACGAGTCATACCACCGACCATAACCACATCGGTAATATCGGATTTACTGACTCCAGCGTCTTTGAGACATTTTTCAACCGGATCAATGGTTTTTTGAACTAAATCATCAACCATTTTTTCTAATTCTGATCTAGTTAATTTAACGGTAAGATGGAGAGATTCTTTGTCCTTTTGAGTAATAAAGGGCAGATTGATTTCGGTCTCACCAGTACTGGATAATTCAATTTTGGCTTTTTCAGCAGCTTCACGAATACGTTGAAGAGCCTGAGGATCTTGACTCAAATCAACTCCATGCTCTTTTTGAAAATTTTCGATGAGCCAGTTGGCAATACGGTGGTCAAAATCATCACCGCCCAGGAAGGTATCACCATTGGTAGCCTTGACTTCAAAAACACCATCACCAATTTCCAAAATTGAGATATCAAAAGTACCACCACCTAAATCGTAAACGGCAACAATCCCCTTTTTCTTTTTATCGAGACCATAGGCGAGGGCTGAGGCAGTAGGTTCATTTACAATTCTTTTAACGTTAAGGCCGGCAATTTCACCAGCTTGCTTGGTGGCCTGACGCTGAGAATCGTCGAAATAAGCCGGAACTGTAATAACAGCATCGGAAATTTTTTCACCGAGATATCTTTCGGCATCGGTTTTGGCTTTTTGCAAAATCATGGCTGAAATTTCCTGAGGAGTGTAGACCGTGCCATCAATTTCAACGGCAGCCATTTTATCTTTGCCAGCAACAATTTTGTATGAAGCAATTTTTTTGGTTTTTTCAACTTCGGGATCATCAAAACGACGACCCATAAGTCTTTTAATACTAAAGACAGTGTTGTTTGGATTGAGAACCATCTGTCTTTTGGCGAGATCACCCACTAATTTTTTGACAGGTTCAACAATCGAGGGAATAGTATTGCGACCTTCGGCGGTTAAAATAACCTTGGGATTACCCGCTTCCATAACAGCGACGCAGGAATTGGTAGTTCCTAAATCAATTCCTATAATTTTGTTTGATGTGATTGGCATATTTTTATTTTATTAATATATAAATTTATAAATAAATTAAGATTTTTTCCCAACTACAACCTGAGCGGGACGAAGGCATTGACCATTTAAGAGATAACCGCGCTTTTTAACTTCCAAAACTTTATCAGCATCACCCTCAGTAGTCTGGAGACATTCCATGGTTTCGGGGTTAAAATTTTCACCCAAAGCTTTGACTTCTTCTAAACCCTGAGTTTTTAGAACTGATTCAAAATGGTCAATAGACATTTTTAAACCAGGATCAGGGAGATGTTGATAGGCCAATAGTAAATCATCGAGAACTGATAACATTTGGGTGACAAAGGAAGCGATGGCCAGAGTAGCAAAAAATTGATGCTGCTCTTCTTGGCGTTTTTGAAGATTGGCATAATCAGCCAAAGAACGGGTCAATTTTTCATTGAGTTCGTTTATTTGTCCCTCCATTTTTAAAATTTCGGGCACAAGATTAGTTTTTTTAGATGTTTTTTTGACGGTCATAATTAAAAATTAACGAGTAATAGTAGAAATTAAATCAGCAAAGTAATCAACCACAGGGATAACTACTTGGTAGTGAACCCTGGCCGGGCCGATAACCCCAACAATACCGCGGTGAGGACCGGCTTGATAGGTCTGATAGATAAAACCACAGGGTTCAAGGTGCTCCATACCCAAGTCTTCGCCGACTAAAAGATGAATTAATTGGGAGGAGGGTTCGTCAGTGTTGATACCAGCTTTACTAATAATTTCAAACCAAAAGTTCGGGTTATCTAAAAGTGAAAGGACAGTTTTGGTAACATCGATATTATAAAATTCCGGTTCTTCGAGTAAATTTGAAGCACCGTAGGAAAAGATAGCACCCTGATCGGTAGTAGCAATGGCCAGGGAACGGGTTTTTTGAGCCAACTCGCGAGTGGTTTCTTTTAATAATTTTTCAAACTCATTACGATAACTCCAAACTTTTTCTTTGACACCGATTTCATCACTAACAGACATACTTTTGGGAGTCATTAAATTACGGACGTAATACTTGAGACCCATAGAAGTCGGACAACGACCGGCGGAAAGATGGCCTTTTTTTAAAAAACCAAGTTGAGTCAGCGCGGCCATTTCGTTTCTAATGGTGGCCGAAGAGATACCGAGATTAAACTTTTTCTCCAGGGTTTCAGAACCGACCGGGAGAGCAGAATCGATAAATTCCTCGGTAACACACTTAAGAATTTTTATTTGACGTTGAGTTAAGTCTGCCATATTAGCAGTATAATATGCTGACTGCTAAGCAGTGTCAAGGGGCAAGTGATAGCGGTTTAGAATTATCTTCGAGGGAAATTTTGTCGACAACCTTTTGAAGTTTTTTGGTGCGGGCATTGTTGACCTCGTCGTATTGTTTATGTAAAGAATCGATACGATCGCCGATTTTCTCAAACTCTTCGTTGTATTTTTCAAACTCAGTACCGAAAACTTTTATCTGGGCAATAATAGAGCTGACATTTTTTTGGAAACGAAAATTTTCGTAGGCTTGACGAACCATCCGTAAAATAGCGGTAAAAGAAAAGGGGCCGGCAAAGACAATTTTTTTACTAAAAGCTTCTTCTAAAAGAGCGGGGAATTTTTCATAGATAAAGGAAAAGATCATTTCGTTGGGAATAAATACAACCACAAAATCAACGGTATTTTCCTCTGGATTTATATAATTGCGGTTGCTAACATCACTAATTTTTTTCTTGACGTCCTGTTCGAAGAGTTTTAAATATTGGGTTTTTTGAGC
>CAZKWZ010000001.1:50911-91748 GCA_964556795.1 uncultured Gammaproteobacteria bacterium
GTTTTTTGGAGAAAAATGAAATACAAAACAGCAACGAGGATTAAAACTAAAAGGATATAAACAAAAGTCATAGTTTATTTTACCCCAGTAGTGCCGAATCCCCCACGGGAAGGATTGGGCATAGAGTCGACCTCGTCAAAATCAAAATTTTCACACTTTATTAGAACCAGTTGACAGAGACGATCGCCCTTGTTGATATGAACTATAGCATCGGTAAAATTGCGAACAGCAAAATGATATTCATCATCGTTACCACAGTAATCGCGATCCATAATTCCAACTCCATTAATTCCCTGAAGACCAAGTTTGTGAGTGGAAGAACGGGGAGCGAGTAAAACAAAATAGCCATCGGGAATTTTAATGGTCACATTCATGGGAATATAGGCAATTTCCTTTGGCTTTATATCCATATCAAGCCGAGTACAGAGGTCAACGGCGACAGCGCCGGGAGTTTTGTGAACTGGTAGGGGGAGTCTTTTGTCAAAGCGTTTGATGAGAAGTTTCATTTGAAATATTTGTCAAATAAAATATGTAAATGGTCTTTGTCTTCACACTTGTCATTGGGGGTAAAATCAAGAGATTTAATTTTTCCAAAAACCTCGGTAATTTGAGATTTTAATCTGGTAACATCTTCGACTGTAAGAGGATAATTTTTACGAACAAAAAGATTTTTATTATTTTTTTCAATAAAGTCGATAGTGCCGGAAACCACTTCATAAGGAAAAGCCTTGGCCTCAGAGCAAAGTAATTTATAAAAAACTAGCTGACGGAAATAATCCCCCTCGGGACCCAATTCCTGATATTTAGAGTCGGGTTTACCGGTTTTGTAGTCAACAACATTGACGGTATTCCCTGATAAAAATTCGATTTTATCAATTTTCCCGGTGAGTGGAATGTCGTTCATCCGGACGTTATAAGATTTGAAATCATGCTCAGTAAAACAACGACCATTAAATTCACTTTTATAATGTTCATAATAGTCACTCAAAACTTGGTGGCCGTATTCCAATAAATCCTGATAATCATTTTTGGATAAATTCTCGCGACGTAAATTAAAATCAAAAATTGATAATAATTTAGAGAGAGGGATTAGGGTGTTATCTTTTTTATAAATTTCAGTAAGATAGGCTAAAGCGCCATGGACACTGGTACCAAAGGAAAGAGATTTAGTTTTAGGGTAAGGGAGGCGAAGAATAGTTTTAAAGAAAAAACAGAGTGGACATTTGAGATAAGAATTGAGGTGAGTAATATTAAAACGATATTGAGTTTCTAAATAGTTTTGAAGATAGGACCTCAAGTTGGTTGATTGGAGAACGGGGATGGATGGGTGAAATAAGGAAAGTAAAGATTCTTTTTCAATACCAGTATCCGAAGATATTTTTTCAACAAGCTTCGGGTTTATCTCACTGACAAATTGGGAAACTAATTGCTCCCGACGGGAATTATTAAAACGGGAATAAGAGATATAAATTTGTTTTTTGGCACGAGTGAGAGCCACATAAAAAAGACGGCGGTCTTCCTCAAGAGACTCGGCGGCAGCTAGGTCGTATCGGAGAATCCCCAGGGGCAATTTTATGAGAGAGCGGCTGGAGGCAGAATCCCATTTACCGGATAAAACTTTAATCAAAAAGACATGCTCAAATTCCAAACCCTTGGCCTTGTGAACAGTCATCAGACGAAGACTATTGTCGACTTCGGAAATTAGAGGCGAGGAGTTGAGAGGTAGATCGTTTTCGAGAAGAAGATTAATTTTTTGGGTCCAGGTAAATAAATCAATTTTTTCCAGTAGAAGGATTTGTTTGAGGTGTGAATAGAGAGTGTTTAACTGTTTTAGTAATGATATATTGCCTGTTTTTAGGATAAATGGTAGATATTTAAATTTTCTAATAATCAAATTAAAAAGTTCATCGGCTGGAAGACTAGCAGAAAGTTTTTTAATTTTAGCGACGCGAAGAGTAAAGATATTCAAATTTTTAGCAAAAACCTTAGAAAATTTTTTCTCAACTAGTTTTTTATCAAAAATCAGCTCGGAAAGAGCTCGTCTTTTTTTGGAAGCCAAATGAAAAAGTCGATAAAGCTCAAGAGAGTTGAGGTGAAGAAATTTAAAAGATAAAACATGGAAAAGGAGGGTATCATCGTCAGGATTACTAAGGTATTTTAAAAGGGTTAAAAGTTGCTGGATTTCCGGGGTGTCCAAAATATTGACAGAATCAGAGCGAAGATATTTGAGGTTATTTTGCGCGAGGTATGGGAGTAGGTCATTAACATCATTGTTATTTCGATACAGGACAGCGATATTTTTTGGGAGAACTCCTGATTTGACTAAATCTTTAATTTTTCTAGCTACCCAGTAATTTTCTTCGATTACGGAATTGGCAGCAAATAAATTTATAGGGTCAGGATCGAAGGTACTAATAGACTTGAGGGATTTATCTATATTGCCGATATATTGGGTGATACGACTGAGGTTATGACTGATAACATCCTCGGAGGAATCGAGAATTAACTGATGGCTACGGTAGTTATTTTTTAAAACGATGAGTTTTAAATCTTTTTGATATTTTTGATAAAAGGTATAAACATTTTCCACACTGGCACCCTGAAAACGATAAATTGATTGGTCATCATCACCGACTACAAAAAGGTTGGGGTTAGCCTGATTTTTGGTTAATAGATTGAGAATTTCCATTTGAGAGGAATTAGAATCCTGAAATTCATCAACCAAAAGATACTGATAGAGTTCTTGGTATTGGGAAAGCAATTCCGGATGAGTTTGGAAGGCTAAAATTACCCAGAGAATCATGTCTTCATAGTCGTAAAGACCGCGTTTTTCAAGGGTTTTTTGATAGGATTGATAAATTAGAGATAAATCTCTAAGCTTGGGTAAATTGTTGTTTAGCGATTCAACAAAATCTTTGACATTTTTCTTTAATTCCGAGAGAGTAGAGGCGTCGGATTGATATAGAGTTTGAAAATATTTGAGGCGAATCTGATAAAGGGAATTAGTTTGGAGATTAGAAATTAGATTAGAGATTAGAAAGTTAATCTCGGTAGCAGCTTTGGGGGTGGCGCGGATTGACTGAAGTTTTTCAACAACCGGAGTAGCTAAAGTAACAAAATCAGCAGCGAATTTTATCAGCTCATCAAAACGGGCAGGAGAAATATTCTCTTTTTTTAAGGTAGATAAGGTGGAAATAATATCTTTTTGATAAAAATAGGTGAAATTTAAGTTTTTTAACGGGCTACTTTGAGGGAGTTTATCAATTAAAGAACGGACAATTTCAATTTGAGTAATATCATCGATGGCCTCAGATTCGACGGTAGATTTGAGAAAATATTCGGGATGATCTTTGATAACTGAGTTACAAAAGGCATGGAAAGTAGCAATACGGACATTGTAGGCGGAGGAACCAATGTACGAAAGTAGGCGCTCGCGCATATTAATAGCGGCATTTTCAGTGAAAGTAAGACACAAAATATTACTGGGATTAACCTGGGTTTCCTGTAGTATTCGTCCTATTCTTAGGGCTATAGTCTGAGTTTTACCGGTACCAGCACCAGCAATAACCATAACAGGTCCCTCAATAGTGTCGACAGCCTGACACTGCTGTGGGTTAAGCTTTTGATATTCGGAATCAAAGTTGGTAGTCACTACCCTATTTTAGCTGAGAAGAGACTATTTTTTCGGTTTAAATACCAGTGTTTTGTCTGAGATATTTGATACAGACAATGGCAGCCATCATAACAATGAAAAACATGCAGAGAGTGAAACCAGACATTCCGGTTTGACTTTGAGAACTTTTACTAACTGTTCTTCTAGTAGCAGTTTTTTTGGGGGCAGTTTTTTTAGATTTCATAGAAAGAATGTTAATTAATTTAAATTAGTATAGACAATAATTAAGTAATAAGAAAAGGGGGTAAAATCTATCGAATATACTTCTTTAGAAAGTCCAGCACGTGTCCTTCAAACTCTTTGGGGAATTCTGAATGGATATCGTGGTGGGAATTGACTTGCCAAAAGTCTTTGGGGGATAAGGCAAGGTTAAAAATATTTCTAGCGTCTTCACGATTGACATGTTCATCTTTTAAAGCCTGGAAAATCAATATCGGCACCTTAACTCGGGATATGTTGTTTATGGCCGAATATTGGGAATAGTTAAAACCGAGCTCAGTGGTAGCAGCTAAATTTATTATCGGCCAAATAAAAGGCAGATAAGAATTATTTTTTAATCTGAATTTAATTAAAGAATCAACCGAGGCAAAGGGAACCGAGGCAATAATAAAATCCCCCTTACCACTTTGAGCGGTAGCAGTAATTGCCGAGGCAGCACCCATAGAGACTCCTAGATAACCAATTTTTTTATCAGTATTTTCCGGAAAAGATTTAACTAAATCATAGGTATCCACCAAATCGTGCCATTCCTGAGTACCCAAATAAATTTGTTGGCCCTCACTATCACCAAAGGAACGAAGATCGGGAATAATAGTGCTGTAACCGGCCTTTTTAAGATATTCGGCATGAGCTATCATCTGGGATTTGCCACCGGGATTGGCAAAACCATGAGCCAAAATAACTACTGCCTGGGCATTTTTTACTGGAAAGTACCAATAAGCTAGTTTTTGGTGATTAGAACTGACGAAATACTTTAGCTCGGCGTTTTTGGCAAGTGGAGAATTGGTTTTGTCCTCAGTAGAGTGAATACTTAATTGACGGCGAATTTCGGTAACCGATTGTCGATAAACAGAAACACCGGGAATAGCAATTAGGGCCAATAAAACCAAGATAAAGAACCACTTCATGATTTTAGTTTAGCAGTCTCCGAGGACAAATAAAGCTTCGCGGCGCGATGAATAAAATTTATTTGATGATCCATAGTGTTGACCGGAAGTTTAGAAATTGGAAAAAGGTAGGGACGGGCCGATTCATATTCGACTACCTGATAAAAAACCGGTTTTGATTCAGGACCACGACGAACTTTCTGGGTCAGATGTCCAACAAAAACAGGATCACCGATAAGCTTTAGATCTTTCATCTCGCCATTTTTAAGACGTTCGTAAGCGCGAGTTGGCATACCCCATTCATCAGTATTGGGCATATCATCGGCAATTAAGCAGGTGCCTGGGGTGTGATATAAGTTTGGCCACCATAAATCATTTGGACCACGATTATATAAAACAATGTTAACCTCCCCATTGGAATCCAGACAAAGCGGAACAACTTCGATAGTGATAGTAACCTTCAGACGAGTTAATTCGACAAAAAGATCGTAAGGGATAAGGCCGGATGCAGGTAAACGTTTTAGTTTGGCGGCAATGTCTTTGATTTCAGTGTCACTGAGGGTATTGATAGTCATTTTTTAAATTTTTTTATCAGTAGTTGGCGGGACAATTTTTTGGACAAAGTTGGCCAAATCCCCCTGAATTTCTAAACGAAATTCACCCTCGGGTGAGTCAATCTGGAGACTGTGATAATTATCGTCAAAATCATTTACCCGAATCATGGCAGGACCAGCTACTTCTTGTCCATTACTATCAATTATTTTTTCATCAGCGGGTAATTCGTAGATATTGCCATTAATATGTTCGACCATAGATTATTTTAACAGGGTTTAATAAGATTTTTTAGAAATTTAAAATCTTTTTTTTGACAGGCATTAATAATAGGATCAAATATTTTTTGAAGTCGAATATCAGTCTCGGGAAAGTAGGTCCGACGACCATAACTACCGACTGCAAATTTTTGCGATTGATATTCAGCGGCACGGTAGATTTGTTCATCATCAGTAAGATTTGGATAGTTTTTTTTACCATACCAATAAGCCCGGGAAAATTGTTCACCCGGGTCATCGAAGCCACCTCCCCGGTCAGCATCACTAATTATTTTGGCGACCAAAGTTTTTGGATTTCCTGTAGAGGCACGATGTTGCCCAACAGCATGACACAATTCTTCAAAGTCCTCTTCTGATAATTGAGATTTTAAATATGTGTCATTTCGGATTAATTTTTCTCCCTCGACCTCGTGATTTTCTCGATTAACAGAAAGACCAATGTCGTGGAGGGTGGCAGCTAAATAAACTAAATTAATTTTGTCAGGAGCGTATTTTTTAGCCAATTCTCCGGCACATTTTCTAACTGCTTCTAAATGTTTTCGATTATGACCGCCATCAAATGAGTCATAGAGATTTTCATATCGATTTAAATCAATATTTTTCATAACTTTATTTTATAATACACTCCGACTATGGAAAAACGCGAAACATATCGCAGAAATATTATTATGAAGCTGGAAAAATCCGGCGACAGCGAAGATTTAGCGTTAGTGGAAATAATTCAACGAGCTCAACTGAGTGATCATTGGGGACATAAAGAAACTGTAAAAATAGGTGAGGCAAAAAATATGCGTGAATTTGCGACTTTAATTTTTCACGAATCGGGGCATTGCTATCATGGTTTTGGAACCGATAAGGATGAAGAACAGGCATGTTATGAGTTTGCCAAAAGAGTTTGTCAAAGGTTAAATTTACCCTTTAGTGAGGTGATTATGAGATATGGGGTGACTAGTGCGGCATTAATACAACTTAACCACGATGAATCGGCTTTTACCCTAGAAATAGATGCTTTTCCACCAAGAATAAGAGAGATACTAGGTTTGTCGGAACAGGTACAAATGACAGAATAATTACTTGAGCAATTTTTCGAGGATTTCTTTACCGCTTTGGGGATTGGCAGAACCCTTTGATATTTTCATTAATTGACCTACCAGAAAACCGATAGCTAGGGGATTTTTGTGATAATCCTCTACAGCTTTGGGATTAGCATCGATTACCTCTTTAGCAAATTTTTCCAAAGCACCAGTGTCAGAGATTTGGATTAAACCTTTTTCCTTGGCAATATCGACAGGATTTTTGTCGGTTTCATAGGATTCAACAATAACTTGTTTGGCCACTGAGGAAGATATTTCAGATTTAGAAACCGATTCAAAAAGTGAAAGGAAATAAGTCGAGTTAATTTTATCCAAATTAATTTCAGTTTGGGTTTCATTAAGCTGGGTACGAATGGCACCATTTAATAAATTGGCGATAAATTTGGCATATTCTGAGTTAGTAGAATTATTCAGGGCTGTTTCGAAAGCAGTCGAAAATATCAAATTTTCGGATAATAAATTGGCATCGTAGTCTGATAGACCTAGAGATTTATATTTAGCAATTTTTTCATCGGGTAGCTCGGGAAGAGTTTTTCGGATTTCCTCAATTTGATCTTTGGTAAAAGATATTGGAGGAATATCCGGTTCAGGGAAATAGCGGTAGTCAGCACTACCTTCTTTTTCACGCTGTAAAAAAGTTTGGTCCTTATCTGCGTCCCAGCCGCGAGTGGTTTTATTGGAAGAATTTTTGGCAATACCATCAGATTGATACTGATCAATTTGACGTTTGATTTCATAGTTTATGGCGTTCATAACGCCAGTTAGTGAAGCAACGTTTTTGATTTCAGCCAAAGGAGTATAGATAGTGTTTCCATCATCGGTTTCAATTTTGACATTAACTGTGGGTTCGCAACGCATAGAACCTTTTTCAATATCTGCATCAGAAACGCCAATATATCGGATAATTTGTTGTAATTTATTCAAATATTTTTTGGCCTCTTCGGCACTTTGAAGATCCGGTTCGGAGACAATTTCCACTAAAGGAACCCCGCTACGGTTAAAATCCAAAAGGGTTGAATCATCGACATGGATAGATTTGCCAGTATCCTCTTCCATGTGGGCCCGATTGATACGAATTAGATGTCCGTCAATGTCTAAGTGACCATTGATAGAAAAAGGTTTTTGAAGCTGAGTTATCTGATAGCCTTTGGCCAAATCCGGATAAAAGTAATTTTTTCTTTCAAAAAAAGATTCTTCGTTAATAGTGCAACCCAAAGCCAGACCTAATTTAATACACCATTCACAGGCGGTTTTGTTGGGAATAGGGAGGGCACCAGGTAAACCCAAACAAACCGGACAAGTGTGAGTGTTGGCCTCAACATGAAAATGATCAGCGCTACAAGCGCAAAACATTTTAGATTTTGTCTTTAATTCAACGTGAACCTCTAGTCCAATGATAGGTGTAGTTTTCATATTTATTTATTTGCCTATAGTACCGCCCCATTCAACCACAGTAAAGCCACTTCTCTTGGGAGTAACAATCTCCGGCTCAACCAAAGTGGTAGGTTCGGTTAAATGTTTAAAATAAAACTCAACCCGGATAATAGTATCCGGAGTAGGGTTAATAATTAAATCCATATTTTTTCCGAGAAATTCATCAGAAAATAGTTTGATTTCATAGTAACCGGTATCATTAAGGATTTTTAGCCAGTACTTTTTAAATTCAGTAGATTCTTTTTTATTTAACCCAAATTTCGGTAAATTTTTGTCAAACCAGGTTTTCAAATCAGTAGTAGCTACAACCCAACCAGTCTCAGGAATTTTATAATTGTCAAGTTGAGCTTCATAAAAAAGATAACTATATTTATTGTCGATTAAGCCGTTTGGGGTAGCAATAACATACCAACCATTCTTGGGATATTTTGGAATGCTGGCAGTCAGAGTACCTTTAATATCTAATTTAACGGATACTGGCATGAATTTTTGAGGATAGAGATAAATGGCGGGTTTTCTGACTATGGGAAGAATTGGCTCAGGAGTAGGAGTGGGAATTTCAGTAGGAAGTGCGATGGGAGTAGGCGTAGGTTTTGGAGCAAAAACCGCCAATAATTGTCGATATTGGGTGGCGGCAAAAATAAATATCGCAATAATTAAAGTAGTGAAAACTCCATTGATAAAATTTTTCATAGTTGAGGCTTTTTTAAATGGAATTCAGTTGAGTCTTCAAATAATTTGGCAATTTGATAAACCAAATCTTCGCGGCGTTGAGGGGCAATAATTTGAAGGCCAACGGGCAGACCAATTTTGTCAAATCCGCAAGGAATAGAAATACCCGGTAAACCGGCAATACTTGATGGCTCTACCAGCATATCCTGAAGTTCACCAAACATGGATTGGCCTTCGGAGGCACCAAGTTTTAGAGCAGTAGTTGGGGAAACCGGACCAATAATGGCGTCGACTTTTTCGAACTGATGATCAAAGTCACGACAAATTAACGTCCTGACTTTTTGGGCTTTCAAATAATAGGCGTCGTAGTAGCCAGCAGAAAGTGAATAAGTTCCAAGCATAATTCGGCGTTTGGCTTCACTACCAAAAAAACTTCGGTCATGACCATAGCGAACACCGTCAAAACGGGCTAAATTACTGGAAACTTCCGAGCGCTGCAAAATAGTATAAACAGCAATGGAATATTTCGGATCCAAAACATCGGTTAGCTCGATAACTTCAGCACCTATTTTTTTTAAAGTCTCAACGGCAGCCAAAATTGAAGCTTTTACCTCGGGTTGAGTTTGAGAGGGAAAATAACAACTAGGGAGACCAATTTTTAGACCTTTAAGATTTTGTCTTGGTTCCGGCTTTTTCCATGGTTCTTCGTCTATGGAAGTAGCATCGTGAGGGTCGGACCCAGACATAATTTCCAGTAAGTCAGCAGCATCATCGACAGTTTTACAAATCGGACCCGGAGAGTCAGTACTGGATTTCATGGCAATAACTCCATAACGGGAAACACGACCATAAGTAGGTTTAAAACCAACTACCCCACACCAAGAAGCTGGCTGACGAATTGAACCAGCAGTTTCAGAGCCAATAGAAACAATAGCCTCATCAGCAGCAATAGCAGCGGCTGAACCACCACTAGAACCACCAGGGAGATGTTCTGGATTCCAAGGGTTTAAACTAGGACCATAGTCAGAGGTTTCCGTACTGGAACCATGAGCCCAAGCATCCATATTGGTCTTACCAATAATAATGGCACCGGCTTTTTTCAGTTTTTCAATAGAAGTGGCATCATATTGGGCAATATAATTGTCCAACACCTTTGAAGAAGCAGTAGTTCGAATCCCGGTGGTTAAGTAGTTATCTTTGACGGCAATGGGAATACCGCCAAGGGGCAAAGAAATATCGGCAGTTTTGGCAAGTTCCAGTGCTTTTTTGCCGGTAGTGGTAACAAAACAATTTAATTTTTTATCAACGCTTTCGATTCTATTAAGACAGGATTGGACTAAATCAACGGAAGTAATTTTTTTTGTTTTTAAAGCTTCACGAGCTTCTTTGAGAGTTAATTTAAATAAGTCAGTCATAATTATTTTTTAATGGTGGCAGCAGTTTTAAAATAAGAGTTACTAGTATTTTCTGCCTGAGACAAGGCTAATTCTTGAGGTAATGATGGTAAAACAACGTCATCACGTAAAACATTATTTTTATGGTTTACCTGGTAAGTTGGAGGAACATCATCAGTATTTAATTCTTTTAGAACTTCGACATATTGAGCGGCATCGGCCAACTGAGGTTGGATATAATTTTCTTCTGGTTTAATTTCTAGACGAGAAAGCTTGGCGGTATGTTGAAAAACAGTGTCACTAATTAAGTTGTCAGCCATAGTTTATTTTATAACTATTTAATAAAAAATCCCGTCTGATTAATTACGGGATGCTTTTGTTTTCAATAACCACAAAAGCCCCCTAGCGGGCATTATTTTGTTGGTTATTAGTAGAAAACATTGAGGAGATTATAGCAAAATTTTTAATGACGAAAGAGAGATGCTTTGAGACGAAGTAATTTCCAACGGTACCGGTCAACCAGGTTATAAAGATTATAAAGTTTAGGGTTAATGATTAAATCATATGTGCCAACAAATTGAACTAAATTACCACCATAACCCTGTTTAAAACGATGAAAGCCAAAGCCCTGCTGACTAGCATTGGCGTCCGGACCAAGACAACCCCACATATCAAAAGTTTTTAATCCTAATGTTTGACCATATTTAATTGCCTCCCACATCAATAAGGTTGGGGCCATAACTTCACGGTGAAGATCAAGGGAAGCACCATAGGGATAAAAAAGACGATCTTTTAATTTGAAAACCATAAAGGCAGCTAAGACCTGACCTTGATAGGAGGCGAGAAATATCTCAGCCATGCCGGTGGATTTAAGTATTGACCATTGCTGACGATGATAATCCTCCGAATGTAAATAAAAACCCTGTCTTTTGGTGGTATCAAAAAGAAGTTTTAAATAGATTTCAAAATCTTCATCTTTGGTGGAGTGGGTAATCTGAACTCCGTGACGGTTGGCAATTTTAATGTTGTATCGGGTTTTTTGAGACATTTCGGCTAACAGCTCATCTTCACTTTTTCTTAGATCAACAATAAAAGTGTGGGGATAAAAGGCAACTTTGGGAGAGGAAACTAATCCAGGATATTTTAAAACAACACTTCGATTTTTAATTAGTTGGTATTTGTTGTCATAAATTTTTTCAATATCGTCCGGCTCAAATTTTACAAAAATAGCATTTTCTTTTTCGGCTATTTTTCTAATATTTTCTATCATGTCTTTATCAATAGCCGGACCACGGAGCAAAGTACCAATAGAAAAATTTGTATGGGGAATACGATGAAAAGAAATCATATAAACCGAAACCATTTTGTTTTGATCAAAGACACCAAGACGATATACCTTGTGACCCTGAGATTCCTGAAAATCACCCCATTCCCAGGTTTGAACCGGATGAGAGACAACTTTTTGGTAAATACTTTTTTCTTCGTTGTATAAAATACGGGTAATCATAATCGGTGATTTAGCATATCATTAAATCTTTTATAAGTTGGTTTGAAAGTGTAAATTTCGCAGAAAAGTTTTTCAAATTTTTTTGAATTATTTGCTTCGCTAAGTCTTTTTATCAATTCTAATATTTTTTCTTTTCCGTATTGTTCAGTCAATAATTTAACAGCATATCCTGACTCATGATATACATTTCCTTTATCATCACCATGACTATCAAAATATCTTAAAAAATCAGTAAATTTTTTGGGAATAGGATGATTTTTCCAACCACCCGAAACATATTCAGCCACTCCTTCCCAAAGCCAGGTTGGTCTATTGAAATCTTTTGACAAAACCATGGTATAGCAGTGAACGAGCTCGTGCCTAATGGTAGTTTTATAGTAATTATCAGAGTAGGTATGACTGGAATCCGTAGAATATTTTTTACCATCTAAAATGCAAACATTGTGATGGGAAACCCAGCCAATAACCCAATCCAAGGTTGGACTGCCGTTGTATTTGTTCATGGTTTGGCGACTATCCATAACAAATATTTTTGGCTTATTTTTAATCCATTTAAACTCAAAAAATTTATTGAGACCTTTGATAGATTTTTTGTACTCAGTATCAATTAATTTGTCGGGGTAATAGGAAAGTTTAAAAGGCATGATTTATTTTACTATTAGTATATATCAGGGTCGTAGACTAAATCGGAATTAGAATCATCTTTGGTAAAACGATGTTGATGACGATAGTCATGAGTGACTTCGGTAGAACTTTCATACTCGAGTAAGTCTTTGGGAATGTCGTACAAGAAACGAGAGGCTTCATTGAGAGATGATTTACCGAAAAATAAGCGCCGTGAAGCATAGGTTATGTAAAGTAATTCTTTGGCTCGAGTAATACCAACATAACAAAGACGACGCTCCTCCTCGATATCGGCATCTTCAATCATGGAGCGGGAATGAGGCAAAATCCCCTCTTCAAAACCAACTAGAAAAACAGCATCGAACTCCAAACCCTTGCTACTATGCAAAGTCATCAACCTAACACCATCACGATTTTCTTTTTTCTTATTTTTTTCCTGAAGAGAATATTCTTGTTGGACGAGAGCAATATTTTCCAAAAAATCATTTAGTTTAGGATAAGTGGCGGCGACTGATTTTAATTCTTTGATGTTTTCAATTTTTCGCTGATCGTCTTCTTCTTGGGGATTAAATTTTCCAAGGTAACCAGAATTAATTACCAGTGATTCCAGTATTTGGAGGGAAGTTAATTTTTTAATATTTAAATTAGAAAGATGTTCGTCGAAGGTAATTTTTCGGCGTTTACCAAGAGCTTTTTCAATCCTAGCAGTGGAAAGGGCGTCGACAGGATTAGCAGCAACCCGAAGCATGGCGACGATGTCTTTGATTTCAGCTCGGTCATAAAAACGGAGACCACCGATTAAAACATAGGGAATGGAATTTTTTAGAAATGATTCTTCAATGGCCCGAGATTGGGCATTCATACGATATAAAACAGCAATATCTTTAAAGGCAAAATGAAGTTGGTGATGAAGTCCGTTTATTTTTTCTGATAAATATTCGGCCTCGGAAATTTCAGAGTCGGACTCGTAAACTTTTATTTTGGCGGGACTTTTTTTAGTGGTAAAAAGTTTAAGGACTGGATGGCTAGTGTTTTTGGAAATGACCGAATTAGCGGCTTCTAAAATATTTTCTGTAGAACGATAATTTTGTTCCAGATTGATAACCGTGGCATCAGCAAAGTCAATTGTAAAAGCAGAGAGGTTTTTGTAATCAGCCCCACGCCAACCATAAATTGATTGAGAAGCATCACCAACGGCAGTAATTTGACGATATTTGGCGGCTAATAATTTGGTTAATAAATATTGAATTTGATTGGTATCTTGATATTCATCAACAAGAATATAATGGTATTTTTGGTGAAATTTATCTAGGACTTCGGGAAATTGTTGAAATAGCTCAACAGTTTTAAAAAGTAAGTCATTAAAATCCAGGGCCTGATATTGGAGGAGACGAACCTGATATTTAGTGTAGATTTTGGCAACCATTGCTTCCCAAAATCCATGAGCAGTAGCTTGAATCATAGCCGGAGTAAGAAAAGAATTTTTGGCAGATTCAATAGTGTACAAGACTGAAGAAGGTTTGAATTCCTTTGTAGTCAGACCCATTTCAAAGAGAATAGAACGAACTAGATTTTCCTGATCGTCACTATCGTAAATAACAAAATCTGAAGAAACACCAATATTTTTGCCATAAATTCTCAGGGTTCTACAGCCAAAAGAATGAAAGGTGCCGGCAAATAAATCATCCGCCTTTTGATTATTAAGAATTTTCACCATTCTGTCTTTCATCTCTCCAGCAGCCTTGTTGGTAAAGGTTAGGAGAAGAATTTCCCCAGGTCTAGCCAATTTTTCTTGAACAAAATAGGCAGCTCGATGAGTCAAAACACGGGTTTTTCCTGATCCGGCGCCAGCTAGAATCAGAAGAGGAGTCCCCTGGTGAATCACAGCGGCTTTTTGATTGGAATTTAATCCGGAAAGAATATCGGAGGACATGAATTAGATTATGGCATTAAAAAAATACTTAAGGTAGTTGATAGATTTGAGTCCGACCGGATTGAAAAACTGATTTGGCGCCAAGAAGCTCAAAATTTTGAAGATTAATAGTGGCATATTTTTCATATTCCTTGTCACCGACAACAATATATTTGACTTGATATTTATCTAAAATGGATTTTATTTGATTAAGATCTGAGGACTGATAGATTTCATTGACTTCGTTTTGACGGGCGGCAGGGCCGTCATAACCACCACGCCACAACCATTCGTGAACTAGCCACCCCTCAATGGTTGGTAGACCTGTGGCCATGGAAACTTGATTAAAGGTAGTATAGCTATCACCTGGGGCTTCGACGATGTGAGGTTGACCGGTAACATTTTGATTTAGCCAATTGATGGCTAAAAGATTATTGGGGTTAGCCGTTTGAAGAAACTCTAAACCCCAAAGTCCATGATAGTTTTTCAGACCGCCATAGTATGATCTGACGGCGAAATAGGGATAGGACAGGTGAATAATAAAGATAATAGTAAATAGGAGTCGATATAGAAAATAACGTCGAAGACGGATAAAAATATAACCGGAAATTAACGAATACATAATAAAGGCCTGATAGACTAACTTAAACATCGTATTGGCACGACGATACTCTTCAACATAAATATCCTTGATATACATAATTTCCGGTATTAGGATTAAAAGAGTTGCAGTGAGAAAAAGAGCAATGACAAAATAATCAGTCGCCAACAATTTTTTCTTTTTTAAATTTTTTAAGAAAAAATAAATAAAGGGTAAAGAAATTAGCCAAAAACCACCATAGAGAATAAAGAGTTGATAAAAAGGGCTATGAGCATCGGCAATCCTTAGGCCTTCTGCCATGGGAATAAAATGAAGCGAAAAGGGAAGGGTAAATAAGAACCAGGAGGCAATAGTTAAAATACCGGAAAATATTGTCTGCCAAAAATTTTTGGTTA
Organism: uncultured Gammaproteobacteria bacterium; assembly: GCA_964556795.1. GTDB lineage: Bacteria > Patescibacteriota > Microgenomatia > UBA12405 > UBA12405 > UBA12158. The sequence goes on from CAZKWZ010000001.1 coordinate 66,154, forward strand.
AGAGCAGCGAGCTGAGGCCAAAAAGAAGGCCATAAACAGCAAAATCCCAAGCATTGGTCATGAAAGCCATAGAAAGTAAAAACCCGGCGGGGAAAAAAAAGAAAGTTGTCAATCCAGAGCTAGAAGTCAAACCAACAAAGAGAAAAGCAATAAAGAAAATAACTAGAGGAATGTCATTCATGTGACCATGAAGATCCGAGACAACAAAACTATAAATGGGAAATTCATGAATAGTTTTATCCTTGGTGTCGGGATCAAAACCAATAAAACGAGTAGCATCCGGATACCAATAAGTTGATATGGCTTGTGACAAAGTCATCTGTTTTTCAATCATATTACTTCTGACTTTGTAGGCAGTATGCAGATTTCCCCCAAAGGTTAATAGGAGTGCAGAAAGAAGAGCACCAAATACATAGAGTCTAAATGCTGGTTTTTTTAGTGAACTGTAAATTAAATTAGAAACCAGAGAAAAGGCAGAGGTAAAAGTCAGAGCACAAACAGTGGCAATTGATAGGTTATAAGTAATAGCTGAATTAATTCCGGAAATTTTAGTTAAAAAAGCAAATACAAAGTGGCCAAAATAGTAATAGTTTATTGATTGGCCGGCGTACCACATGTCCGCGGGAGGAAAGTAGCGACTCCTAAGAACAGAGTTGATAAAACCCCAGTCCATAAATTTTTCTAAGCCTTCAATATCTGGAGAGAAACCACGAATATAAGACCAAAAAATTAAAATTAAAAGAAAAATTATTTCCTCAGAAAGAAAGGTTTTCCAATGTTTGGTGAGGGCATTTTTAAAGTAACTTTTATTCTTTTTTATTAAATAAAAATTAATTAAAGCAAAAAGAGCAATTATTAGATAGATAAAGGGGGTGGTGAACGGAGTAAGATGAAAAATCCCTGAGACTAATAGAAGATAGCTAATAACAAAAAGAGATAAGGTTTTAGAAAAAATATAACCTTTATCCCAAAATTTTTTAAAAATAAGAAAAACTAATGGCAAAGATAATGAAGACAGAAAAAAAATACTGGACCACCAAATAAAAATATATTTAAAATCAGCAAACATATTTTATTTTACAAGGAAAATTATATTAAAAATAACTTGAAGAAAATTATCTATTGGTAGAGAAATATTTAGGGTATGAATAGGTAACCAAATTATATATCCAATAATAGCGCCGCCTAAAATATCGGCCGGATAATGAAAACCAACCAAGACCCGAAAAGCCAATAGGGATAAGCAAATTACCAAAAAAAATGGCATGGAAAAAACTGGAAATTGTAGTAGAAAAAGAAAAAAGATAGCGGCTTTTATGGTGTGGCCAGAAGGAAAAGCACCAGAACGATACCACTTGTCAACTAAACCCGGTGGAGTGACATCGTGTCGTAAAAACATGGGACGACGCCAAAATATTTTTTTCTTGATTAATCTTTCAATAAGCTCAGCAAAAAATGTAGCTAAAAATAACTGCCAAAAAAGAGAAAATTGATTTTTTATGAGCAAGTAAGAGAGATAAAAAAAGAAAATCCAAATGGCATAATTTAAGACAACTAAAATTTTTTGACCTAAATCCGATGAAGACATGAGTCGAAGATAATCAGTTTTTGGCTGCCAAAAAAGGTAAGATTTTTTATTCATGAAAGAGAGATAAATTGTCCTTGACCCAAAGGTATAAGTTTTTAATACCATTTTCTAAATTTATTTTTGGTTCCCAAGAAAAAGTTTTTTTGGCTTTATTAATGTCACTAACATAAATTTTTTGATCACCAGGTCTGGCTGGTAAAAACGGAGGATTAAAGGTAATTCCCATGAGTTTTTCTAATTCTTTTTTGAAATCGAAATAGATTGACATGGTGTTTTGAGGACCACCACCAATATTAAAAACCTGACCACGAGTAACCTGAATATTGTCAGCAGCCATTTGGTAGGCGCAGACTAAATCATCGACATACAAAATATCACGAACCTGTTTACCATCACCATAAACAGTTATATCTTTACCCGTAAGAATGGCAATAATAAACCAAGCTACCCAGCCCTGATCTTCAACTCCAAATTGATGTGGGCCATAAATACATGACTGACGAAAGACAATAGTATTTAAATCGTAAATTCGGCTATAGTCTCGAACATATTGATCACCACAACCTTTGCTACAACCATAGGGAGAATGAAAATCCAGAGGATAATTTTCATCTATACCGGAAAAATCCCGATAGGCGTACCGATTTTCTGATTCGGTCAAGGGGACGTTTTCCATGCCCCCATAAACCTTATTAGTAGAAGCAAATATTAATGTTGCCTGAGGATTAAAGAGACGAAGGGCTTCAAGAACATTAAAAGTTCCTAGAGCATTGACCTCAAAGTCATGACGTGGATTAACCACAGAGGTAGTAACAGCAACCTGGGCGGCTAAATGATAAATCCTGTCAACAGATTTGACAGCATTGTTTAAAACGTCTAAATCGTTGGTAATATCTGCTTTTATGAATTCTAAGTTGGGATATTTAGAACGTAACCATTCAAGATTTTTAATACTACCGGAGCGGGATAAGTTATCAAGAATAGTGACTGAATCACCTGAATCAAGTAAGGTATTTGCTAAATTAGAGCCAATAAATCCAGCCCCACCTATGACAAGATGTTTCATAATGAGATAATTGTATCAGCTTTATGAAAAGAATCTTGATTGGGGTCACCTATTATTACCCAAACATTTCTGGTGTCAGTGAATACGCAAAAATTTTAGCCGAGGAGTTGGCTAATTCTAACAAGGTGGAAATAATTTGCGCTCAACACAAAAAGGAACTAAAAAAGGTTGAGAACATAAATGCGGTTAGAGTTGAAAGAATTGAAGGTTGGCAAATAAGTAAGGGTTTTTTGATGTGGAAATATCCAATAATTAGCTTTAAGGCAGTTAAAAGAAATGTTGTAGTAAATTGTCATTTGCCATCAATGGAGTCATTTTGGTTGGCATTATGGGGAAAGATTTTAAAAAAGAAAGTGGTTATTACTCATCATTGTGAGTTTACTTATAGCGGTAATTTAAGTAATAAAATAATTGCGGTATTATCTTTTCCCAGTCATTTTTTGACCTATCTAATGGCTAATACTATTGTGGCTTATACGGAGGATTATGCCAGACACTCAATGTTTTTAAAAATTTTTAAGAAGAAAGTTGTCTATATTTTGCCACCGATAAAAATTGAAACTAAGGCTAAAAATTTAGATTTTAGAGAGAAAAAATATAAGATTAAAGTAATCGGTTATGTGGGAAGAATTGCCTGGGAAAAGGGTCTAACTTATCTAATTGAAGCAATGAAAAAAATTAATGCTAAATTGATTTTGGCTGGACCATACAAAGATGTAGTGGGAGATAAAACTTATGAAACTATTAAAAATAATTTAAGCGAAAAGGTTGAATTACTTGGGCCAATAGCTCATGAAAATTTAGGTGATTTTTATAAAAAAATTGATTGCTTGGTTTTACCAAGTATCAATAATTTGGAAACTTTTGGAATAGTCCAAGCCGAGGCAATGAAGTGCGGAACTCCGGTAGTGGCATCAAACCTGCCGGGAGTAAGAGTACCGGTACGACTAACCAAGATGGGAGAAATATGTAGCATTGAGGACTCAGATAATTTAGCAAAAAAGATAAATATTGTTTTGAAAAGTGGAAAAAAGTATTATCAAAAAATTGCAGAAAACATAGATTTATTTGATTACAAAAAGACTGTTAAGTCATATGAAAAGGTATTTGGAAATTAAAAAACTATTAAAGAGTTATGGTTTTAAAAAAATTTTTTTAGCTGGGATAATGGAGATATATCGTAAATTGTGGTTAGAACTAATCAATAACACATATTCGCAAAATGGAGAAGATAAAATCGTTGAAAAAATATTTCCAGTAAATTATGTTGGTAAATACATGGAGATTGGAGCTTATCACCCATCAAGATTAAGTAATGTTTACAAATTTTACAAAAAGGGTTGGACGGGAATTGTAGTAGAACCTAATCCTGAGGTAAAAGATTTATTTAATAAACTTAGGCCCAAAGATAAGTTTTATAACCTTGGGATAAGCGACAGAAAAGGCACAATAAACTATTATCAATTTTTAATTCCCGCTTTAAATACATTTTCAAAATATGAGGCGGATAAAAATATTAAAAATGGACACAAATTAGAGAAAATTATTAAAGTAAAAACCAAAATAATTACCGACCTAGAAGAAACAAATATTGATTTTTTATCTGTTGATACGGAGGGTTTTGACGAAAAAATTTTAAAAAGCTGGAATTGGAAAAAATGTCGGCCAAGAGCGGTATGTGTAGAAAAAAATAATAAAGAAATATTGGGTTTTATGCAAAAAGTTGGTTACAAGCTATGTGAGGAAACAAGATATAACTGGGTTTTAGAGTTGAATATTTAATAATATATTTCGAAATTCCGGGAATCTCCTAAGGGGCACAAAAATTTATTCTTTTTATCTAAACAGTTTATTTCCAAATTTTTTGACATATTAGTAGACAGAGCGGCGGTATGATCATCTAGATAATCCCATGGTAAAAAGTTAATTATTTTATCCGGGAAAAAGAAGTTATATTGTTCTTTGTAATGCAGACAATTAAAATTCTGAGCATTATAGTTTGATAAATAAACAGTAATTTCACCGGGAAATTTTTCTTTTTTCATTAGATAAATTAGATGCATTGATAAATAGTCCTTGGCACCACGCCAGTCACCATAGTCATTTATATTTATTTTTTGGAAATAAAAGGAATAAAAACAAACTTGAATAATATAAATTCCTATAAGAAATTGGAAGATTAGAGATAAAATTTTGGGGACTGATTTTGACAGAAAAGATATTGTTGAAGCAACAAAAGGGAAAAGCACGGGTAATAGCGGCATTAGACGATGATCACCGTTTATAAAGTCTGTAACCGCACTATTAGTAAAAGGTATTAGAAGTAAAAGATACATCATCAAAAAAAAGAAACTACGATTTATTTTGTACAAATAAATGATTCCCAAAATAAATAAAATGAAGAATGGAAGGGAAAGAAGAGGTTGGTGATCAAAGTAATGACTGGTAGTAGAATTAAAGGCTATAACTTTGAGGGAATCGATATATCTACTAAATAGTGTTGGAAGGCCAAGATAGCTTGAGTCTAGACGGCTAAGATTCAAGAATATATCAATATTTGTATAAAGTATCCTCGGACCAAAACCAATGATAATCATCAAAATCGAAAGAAGAATTTTTTTTAATATAGTGAATATGTTTTTAAAAGAGATAAGTTTAATAAAAAGGATAGGGATAAGAATTAAGCCAATTATTTTTACGGAGGCATGAAAGTTAAAAGAAAAACCAATAAGAAAAGCCAGATAAAAATATTCCTTGGGATAACGTATGGTTCGATAGGAAAAATAGATTAAGAGAGTAGTTATGAGACTACTAAAAATAACTACAGTTTCGGTTCGACTGTAAAAGATGTGAAGTGGGTGGCAGGCTAATAAAAATGAAGACCAAAAGGCAATAGTCGAATTGGTAAATGAATTTAGTAAAAGGTAGAGCAAAACAACATCCAAAACGCCAATAATCGCGGTGGGAATTCTGTAAGAATAGACAGAGTTTTTAAAAATATTATAAAAAAAGCTGTTAAGAGTAGGAATAATAAGACCGTGGCTATTGTATCTGCCATAACCAAAGATATTGTCTACCTCCCCACTGGCAATTTGCATAGCGTCAAAAGCACCATCCCGAATTTCATCGCCTACGGCAACATATGGATAGGTTTTCAGAAACAAAAAATTTACAAATATGGAAACAATGAAAAGAAGGATAAGTTTAATTTTGGCATTTTTAGATAAATGAAATTCATGTTTGTTGACGAAAAAATAATGAGTAAACAAGGCAAATAATATGGAAAGGTGGATGATTAAAATCAACCACATCATTTGGTAGTTTTCTCAAAAAGAATAACACTGGGGTGGTCATAAACTGTAAAGGCCTCCTCTGCTGTATCATCACGAAGATAGATTCCTGGATAAAGACAATTATTATCTTTTTCGTACCAATAGTTTTTAACACCTGGATAATTGCTCGGACCAAAGTAATAACAGGATTTTAAAAAAGGTAAAGTAAAACCCGGATAGGAAACAAATTTTTTTATAAAGGTAAAATTTGTTTTTTCAGAAAAAAGGTTTTCATAAAATTTTGAGGCTAAGGGATATTTATCCGGAACCCGGGGAATCGAAGCCCAGAGGCGATTGCTCGACATAATCATAAAATCTATCTCAGATAAAGAGTTATTGATTTTTGTCCATTTTTCCGAAGTGTCTGGATCAAAAAAGGCTAGGGAAATATTTTTATAGTTGGAATAACCTACCGGTAAAGCGTCATCCCAATATTCACTACTAAGAACTTTAAAGCTAGGAATATTGTTGATAATCCAAGCAGAAGCTTGGACCCGAGAAACTGGATGAGCATAGATAGAAAGGAAAGCAAGGGCATATAAAGACATTAAGAAAAATATGGTTATAGATAGGCGTTTACCAACTTTAAAATAAGCGATTAATGCGGCAAAGAGCAAAGATAAAAAAGGATAAATTGGTAAGAGATAACGCATAGCATGGACATATTGGATTGATTGATAAACAAAAAGAAACAATACCCAAACGATAGCGATTGATATCGAATTAAGTTTTATCTTTATTTTTTTAGAAAATAAGTAACGAAAAATTAAAAATAAAAACGGGATAGAAAACGGGAGACCAAAACCCCAAATGAAAGTATTTTTAGTAGCGTTTAATAAGGGGAGACGATTAATCCACTGAACACCCGGTGGGTAATATATGTTGGGATTGGAATAATTTGCCAGTGTTTTAAGGTTGTTTACAAAAACCGGATTAATCCCAAAGGGACCAATAAAGGCATAGGGCTGAAAAATTCTAAAAACTATAAAAGAAAAAATCAGACTTAATATGATCTTGGGGATAAATGATGTTCTATCTTTGGTGTCTAAAAATAATTTAAGTAGAAATAAAAATATAATTGGGGCAAAATAGATGGCAGAAATTTTACAGGACATAGCTAGACCAAAAGCCAAAAACGCAGGAAAAAATAGATTATAGGAAAAAAGAGTAAAGGTCAGTAGAATAAAAAAATTCAAAAAAGTGTCAACTGCATAAAAATGTGATAGCTGGATAGGGAGGACTAAAAGAGCGTAAATGATGGATGGGAAATATTGATATTTATTTTTTAGAAATTTAGAGGCGATAAAATACAACAAAATGACATTTCCGGAATCAAAAAGAGCTGAAAGAATCCTACCAACAATGGTGATTTGATTGTAATTGTCCCAATTAAAAATTGTAACCAAAATTTTTGTTAAAAATATAGGAAAGGTACCATAAACATAAAAACGATATTGTGAATAGTTGAACGGATTTAATGGTGAGGAGGCAGTGTCAAAATACTGAGAAAAGGACGTGGGTAGTTTTATATCATTAGTAACCATCGTTAAAAATCTTTCGTCAGGGTGAAGATGATTGTTCGAATCCCAATTAAGACCATAGATTCTCAAAAGAAAGGCAACAACGAAAATAAACAGAATTAAAAATAAATTTTTTTTAGAGTAACTTTTCATATTGATTGATGTTTAATGGCTGGATTTTTTTGTAAAGACGAATGGTAGGACGATCAAAAACAGACCAAGTTTCTTCGGCATTTTCTGGATTTAAAAACAGATCCGGAATGGGAGAAAATTCCTTAATTTTTTCAAAGCCTAAACTGCCATTAAAAAGATTCTGGTAATACTTATAATCATAATTCATAAATACCCGCCTAGAAGGAATGATAATATAGTTTGAGGTGGTCAGGGCTTCACTTAGTGTTTGGGGATTGTATTTATAAAAGTCATAATTAATTATATTTAGGTGATGGGTTAAGACAGGAATATCAACGACATTTCCTGATTCTGAGAGGATTGCAGAGTCAGGTGGTAAATTTTTAACCAGGTATTCAGAAGCCAAAAATCGAGAATCGGGAACAAAATAGCGAGTAAGGAAGAATAAACCAGGGATAATAGCAATGATTAACAATTTAGGAAAACGTTTTATAAATATTGTAGCCACCAATGGAATAACAAAAAATAAGGGGGACATAAAACGAGTCCATTTGACATATAATTGTCCAAAATACAGGAAATAAACTAAACAAGTAGAAAGGACTATCCAAAAAAATTTTTTATTTTTTATTTGATTGGTTTGAAATTGAAAAAGTGAAATAAGAGCGAAAACGATGACCGGTAAACCTATGGTATAGGGAAAGATTTTCGTAATTTGAAACAAGTAGGGAATAGTGTGTTGAAATTGAGCGGTGTAAAAAACCGGCAAAGAACCGTTGGCGACAGTAGTTTCATAATTCATTGCAGAAATAAAATCAGGAAAAGAATATATGCTATATGGGGACAAAATAATGGCATATAAAGCTGAGAAAAGGGCATAGGGAAATAGACACCAAAACCTAGTTAACAAAGCAGCAAAAATGATTGGCAAGGCAAAAACGGCTCCGGAAATTTTCGTAGCTATGGCAGCACCAGTACACAATGCAGCAATAAAAAAGTAACGTAAGCGGGGACGTTCTAAAATTAGTTTGGTTAAATAAAGATTGACAGAAAAAATAAAAATCAAAAGACTTTCGGTTGTTCCAAAATGAGCCAACTGAATTAAACCAGGAGTAAAGATAAGCAAAATAACAAAAGAAAGCTTGGAGTATATTTTATAAAAAAAATAGAGAGAAGCAACTGAAAAAAAGGCAGAGTAGAAACGTAATATAAAAATAGAATTAGCAAAATTATTATCAAGTCCAACAGCTTTAAGGGAGTAATAACCCAAATATAATGGGAATTGGCCATAGGAAAAAAAATGGGGATTTAGATTATTTGAGTTAAGTTGGGAGATAGAAACGGCCATATTATTTTCATCAGGATTGAAGAAATAATTACTGCCCCAATTAAGGCCAAAAAATCTAGTGAAAATTGCCAAAATAACTATAAGGAGAACTCGATATTTAAAGGACATACATGATAGTAATCATCATCAAACCCCAAATTAAAACAGCCCCTAATAGAGGGATATCGGTAGCAATCACCCTTTCAGGTCTCTCCCCTTCCTGCATCTCAAAAATAATCTGACCATATCGCATGATGCCAAAGATGACAGGTAAAAGAGTAATCATCCACCACTTACGATCAAGAGCTGATGGATAATTATTTAACAAAAATTGATGAATAATACCCTCAAATTTAATTGGTTCAGCTAAAAATGTAAACATGGCATAACTAATCAAAGTACAAACTGCAAATATAGTGGTATAAAAACTAAGTAAACTTTTGTTATAACCCTCAAGTGCTTTACGGGTAATTTTACCGGTATTATACAATTCACTTCGACGTTTACCGCTAGCGATAAAGAGAGACAAAAATATGACAGCTAACATTATCCAAACCGGGAGATGATAACCAGTAGCAACTTCGCCAGCATAAGTTCGGATAATAAAAAACAAAGCAATTCCCATGATATCTAACAGAGCCTTCTTTTTTATAAAAAATGTGTAAAGATATTGCATCAAAATAAAAATAATGGAGATAATAAAAAAGGTTGAATTTATGGAATAGGCAATAAAAAGACCGAGAATTACAAGTAGAGCTGAGGTTAAAATGGCACTATTTTTATTTACTGCACCCCTAGCAAGAGGACGATTTTTTTTTATTGGATGAAGGCGATCTTTGTCGACATCAATTAAATCGTTAATTAAATACGATGATGACGAGAGAAAGCAAAAACATATAAATGCCCAAACACTCGAGGAAAATACCCGTTCATTAAATAATTGTCCGGTTAAAATTGCCGCGGCAAATAAACTTAGGTTTTTTATCCATTGATTGGGACGAAGAGCTTCAATTAGTGCTATCACACTACAATAATATCAAAAATCCGAATAAGGTGATGATACCACCAATAATAGTCAAGACCTGTGATGGGAAATCGACACCGGATTCAGGCAAAATAATTCTAGTGGGGCTAGGACCTTCGGCGATAACGAGGGTAGGAACTGGAGTATTGGTTGGAGGCACTGGTGTAGAAGTCGGACTTGCCTGACAGGTACAATCGGTTTCATTAGGACATGATGGATTTCGACAGAAACCACTATGACAAAAGAGATCTGAACCACAATTGATATTGGAACCACAGGTACCTCCACAAGCATTAGGTGGAGATGTGGTTGGAGTTGGAGTGGGAGTATTGGTTGGAGTAAGAGTCGGAGTCAAGGTTGGGGTAGGGGTAGGAGTGGGAGTATTGGTTGGAGTAAGAGTCGGAGTCAAGGTTGGAGTAGGGGTGGGGGTGGGAGTATTGGTTGGAGTAAGGGTAGGAGTCAAGGTTGGGGTAGGAGAAGGACCACGAGTGGGACTGGGGGTTACCGAAGGAATTCTGGTAGGGGTTGGTGATGGACCCCGGGTGGGAGTTGGTGATGGGGTACGAGGAGTTGGAGTATTTGAAGGATGATGAGGAACTGGAGTATTAGTGGGATTACAATCAGTACAATTGTTTCCGGTACAAGCACAAAGTCCATCACAACTAGCACCTTGACCAATTGTCCAGACACCGTTATTACAGTGACATCTTTTGTAACCACTGGGCATAACATCGGGACATTGGGCAACACATTGAACACCACCAACAGTATAAATACATTGGTTTGTTCCAGGAATTGGATCACAGGCACTATATCCACCAGCTTGATGGCAACTCTTGTATCCTGAACAATTATATCCACCTGAAGAACCGCTGAGGGTATTACATGAAAGCTGACCAACACCGGAACAAGCGCCATAATGGGCAGCTTTATTACGATTATCCTGATTAGTTTTGGCTAAAAATACTCCCCCAATTAAAGAGAGTAATAAGAACAATAAACTTAATATTCCATATCTTTTTCCGTATCTTTTCATTTTCGGTAATAATATAAAGATACACTAAATAATAGCGAAGATAAAATAACTAAGAAAAATGTTGGTAGAGTTACACCACTTTGATATAAAGATGAGGTAGTTGATGGTTTAGCTACTCTTATGGTTGGAACTCTTGTGGGAGGAATTTTGGTAGGAGGAATAGCTGTGGGAACTGATGTTATTTTGGCGGTTGGTTGGGCTTTTTTAGTAGGAAGTGCAGTTGGGGTTTTAGTAGGTGTTTTAGTTGGAATGATGGTTGCCGAAGGGGTAGCGCTAAAGGATAAATAACTATCGCTGACTGAGACTGAAAATTTTCTGGTAATAGTTTTGTTTTGATATGTTAAAACAAGGTTATGCAATCCAGAGGATAAATTAGTGGATGGGGACCAGTGCCAGGTATTGTTTGAAGGAACTGTGATATTGTAGCTACTATTATCAAGTGCTAGTTGAAAAGTAACACCAGCTGGACCCTGACCAAAAATATCTGGTTTGGCGGTGTTAAGTGTTTCAGAGTCTTTTGGACTAGTAATTGTGAAACTGACTGCTGAAACGGCGGTACCAGCTCCAAGATCAGTAGAACTTTTTGGTGTGGTAGGAATTGCAGAAAAATTTTTTTGACCAATGATTATGTCAGGCACAGGGTCATTATTGTCGGAACGATTGGTAATTTGAGTTAGCTTGGCATCAGGGGAATAAACGATTATATCTTCGTCAACCGGAGTGGTGGGGTTGAACCAGTCAGTTTTATTCTCATTAAAACTGGTAGCAAAAGAGATATTCCAATTGCCATCTTTATTGGAAAAAGCCGAAAGGGCTTGCCCACCGGGAATTGTCAAAAAGACAATTGCGCCAGAAACCGGTTTGAGACCGGAATCCAAAATTTTTCCCCAGGCAAGATTTGAGTCGGGAATTGGGGAATTTGGTTTTAAGGTAGTAGTCAAAACATATTCCGGAGGAGAATAGGTAACACTTCCTGAAATTAGGCTAAATTTATATGTAGTAGTCGGTTTAAGATTGTTAATTTTAAAATAATGGGTATTGGAAACCGTTGAGGAATCTTGGTAAATCCGTCCATCAATTGAAAGAGTGGCTAAACAAGATGTGGCAGTAGTTAAAAATGAAAAATCAAAGGATCCATAAGTCAAATTGGCTATTTGAGGATTAACAGGTTCACAACTACCACTAGCTTTGGTAGAAAGTGAGGTGGTTCTTGAGGAAAGGTAAATGCCAGCAGCTAAGATAGTCAGTAGCAAAATTATTCCCAAGATAGTTGGGAAACGTTTCTCTTTCATAAATTAGTTTCTTGCCTCTTTTCAATTTCATCCAAAACCTGCGTGTCCAGATTGGGTGAAACTGAACGAATAAGTGGGCTATTTTTAGCTTCGGTTGTAGCTTTCATCAAATTGTTATAACTTTGTTGAACTACAAAGAAAAATATAGCTAGAAAGGTACAAATCCCTAAAAATACAAAATATTGTGATAATTTATTTTTTAACATCCGGCTTCCAAAAATAAACCTTTAAAGGTAGGACTATATTGATTTGGCCAGGTTGATCTTCGTTGACGGAGAAGGTTATACCATCAATATTGATTAGACGTCGATTTTGTAACAAATCGGAAAATAAAGCTACAGCTGACTGATAACTAGTACTGGCATTTAAATTGGTAGTAAAGTAATTTTGATCTTTAATAACGTAGTTAATTTTTGGAAAAGAAATTTGGCGATTATTTGCCAAAGAAATTATTTGGGAGTTAGCATGATAAAAGCGGGGATTAAGGGGTAAACTGGATTCAACTAGGGAATACCTTTCCTGAACTTGTGAGAAAAGATCCTGGGCAACAATAACGTCGTTAATTTTTGTCTTGAGCTGAGTACTTAACAATTTTTTTGAATTTATATCACCAATTAGGGCAGAAATGGTTAAAAATGTAGGTTTAATGGCAAAAAGGACAAAAAAGGAAATCAGGAAAAAAGTGGCACCAATTTCTACTGATTTGACGATTTTTTGATTCTCGCGCTTCTTTTGGATATATTCCAAAAGCGGAGTGGCTTGAGAACTGAGACTATTTAAATTTAGGTTCATATTTTTTTAAAGGTAACTGATACGGTTAAATAATACTTACTATCCTTGGTCTTTTTTTCAATTTTTTGAACTTCGATATTAGTAACATCGGGATTCAACTTAATATTGGTAATAAAATCAATGATTGGATCCTCTTGATATGAATATAGCTGGGAGGCGATGATTATTAGGGATGTTTTTTTATCACGGTTAAAGGTAAGATTTTGCAGATAAATACCGTTGGGTAAACTTTGAATAAAAGAATTTAAAATGGTGGTATATTTTGGTTCAGATTGATAAAAATTTTTGATATATGCCAAACGTTGTTGGAGGGAATTGTAATCTGTTTCAAAATCTTTAGTGCTATTTAAGATAGCTTTTTGCTGTCGTAATATTTCTGATAAATCGGCATTTTTTCTATCAAGCCAGAATCTAGAGAGAAAAGCTCCAATAACAATAAATTCGGTAATGATAATTACTACCCGACCAACGGTGGTAACCCAACGAAGAAGACGGGCAATAAAACTGTTGTTATCGGCTTCGTTGGGTAGTAATGAAATCTCCTTTGTTGAAGGCATACTACTTAACAGTATAAACAAAAGATTCAGGAAAGGAAACGAAAAAAGCGACTAAAATATGATTTGATATGAATGAACTCGGGGGAATGAAAAAGCCAGGTAAAGATTAAGAATGAAATTGTGCCGGTGATTGTGGAAATTCCAAAAACTAAAAGAACATTAATACTTTTACTAGTATCGAGGATAAACATATCCAAACACTGGACTGTAAGCCAAGAAACCAAGCCACAAAGGATTGAGCTGACAAAGATTCGATTGAAACTAAAAAGCATCTCTTTCCAGCCAGAACCATCAACCCGCAAGACAAATAACCAAAAAAGACCAATACATTGGATTAAATTCCCTATTGAAGCACTAATAGCCAGACCAACGATACCCAAGGTGGTAAAGTGAACAAAAAAATAACTGGTGGCGATATTAATAAAAAGAGAGATGGCGGAAATTTTTAACGGGGTTTTAGTATCATGAAGGGCGTAAAAGGAGCGAATAAGAATTTGAATAGCTGCCTGACAGACTATGGCGGGGGTTAAAAAAGCTAAAGTTCTAGCGGTTAAAAGGGTGGCAGCCCAGGGAAATTGCTTAGTACCAAAAGCCAGACGAACAATAGGAAGACGGTTAACTAAAATTAAAACACTAATCGGAAAGGCAACATATATACTTTGAAGAATGGTTCTTCGGACGGTATTTCGAAAAGTATCAAGCTGATTTTTAGCAATATTTTTTGAAAGAATTGGTAGTGAAGCCTGGCCAACGGTAGTACCAAAAACCCGACTAGGCAAATACATTAATTGAAGGGCCAAATTTAAAAGAGAAATAGATCCAGCCGCAAGGGTTGAGGCAAAAAACAGGGTGACAGTATTTTCTATTTCTGCCAATCCCAAGGATAAAGTTCTAGGAATCATTAGACGAACAATTTCCCTGACTCCAGAGATATTAAAATTGGCAACTCGGGAATATTGAAAACCAATATGTCTAATCGAGGGTAATTGAATAGCCATATGAAAAAAGGCACCTATTACCGTTCCGTAAACTACACCGTAAATTCCAAAGATTGGGGCTAAAGTAAAAATGCTTAAAATGATAAAAAGGTTGTAAATAATCGGTGATAAAGAGGGAACAATGAAAATTTGGTTTACCTGAAGAATGGCAGTAAGAAAATTACTAACCAAAAAAAATATTTGAGCCAGTAAAAGAATTTTGGTTAAACTGGACATCAAATCTACTTGGTAGGGGGAAAAACCTTTGGCAATTAACTGAGAAAGAGGATGAGCAAAAATTAAAGCAACTAAAGAAATGGCAATAAAAAATATCAATAGTAAATTAATAACCGAAGAAGCCATTGAATAGGCCTGTTTTTTATCTTTGTGAAGATAGCTGCTAAAAACTGGAATAAAAGAGGCTGATAAAGCCCCGGTAACCAGCAGTTTAAAAATTAAATCAGGAATTCTAAAGGCAGCATTATAGGCATCTAAATCTAAAACACAGCATTTAAAAAATGCAGCATATAAAAAACGGGTTCTTAAAAATCCTAATATGGCCGATAAAGCGAAAGTAACCGCCAAAACGACAGTGGCAGAGAAAATACTTTTTTGGCGGTGGTGGGCAAAATGCCGAATTTTATCTCGTAGAGACATCAGCTTATTGTAAATTATTGTAAATAGAATGGCGATAGGATAGAATACAACTTATGCCAATTGGAAGATCATCTAAAAAATCACTCAGAAAGTCGGTTAAAAATAAAAAAGTTAATTCTTCTTTCAAAAGTAAATTAAAGGAAGTAATTAAAGATTTCCTTGCTAAACCAGAGAAAAAAAGTTTTGGAGAAGTTCAAGCGGTTTTAGATAAAGCCGAGAGAAAACACTTGTACCAAAAAAATAAAGTAGCTAGATTAAAAGCTAGATACTCGAAAAAAGTTGGTAAAGCAGTAGAAAAAGTAGTCATCAAAAAGAAGGCTGCTAAAAAAGTGACTAAGAAAAAAGTTACCAAGAAAATGTAATAGCCACAGAGTTTGGCTATAAGCCAAATAATGTGGCAAAATAAAGAGTATCGAAAGATACTCTTTTTTGTTTTTTAATTTAAAAAATAAAATGGATAATAAAAAATTTTTTGTAACTACCCCCATCTACTATATAAACGATGTCCCTCATATTGGTCATACCTGCACTACAATTGCTGCGGACATTATTGCCAGACTTCACCGTCAACTAGGTGAAGAAGTATTCTTTTTAACCGGAACTGATGAACATGGCCAAAAGGTGGCAGAATGTGCTCAAAAGGAAGGTATTGATACCCAAGAATATTGCGATAAGATTGCTCCCCGCTTTTCTGACGCTTGGAAAAGCTTAAATATCAGTAATGATTTTTTTATTAGAACTACAGATAAAAGACATGAAAAAGTAGTGGGGGAGTTATTACAAAAAATTTACGATAAAGGCGATGTTTATAAAGCCAAATACGAGGGATGGTACTGTATTGGCTGTGAAAAGTTTTTGACAGAAACTGATATGGTCGACGGTCATTGCCCTCTACATCCTCCAGAAAAAACGGTACAAAAGTCAGAAGAAAATTGGTTTTTTAAATTATCAAAATATGTCCCGAAAATTATTGAGCTAATTGAAAATCCAGAAACTAACTATATATTTCCAGAGGGTAAAAAAGCGGAGGTATTGGCAAAACTTAAAGCAGGTATTAACGATATTTCATTGTCTCGGGAAAACGTTGAGTGGGGAATTCCCCTACCTTGGGATAAAAGTCAAACAACCTATGTGTGGTTTGATGCCCTGATTAATTACTATAGTGCGACAAGATTTTTGGAAGGGAAGGGAGAATTCTGGCCGGCAGATTTACATTTGTTGGGAAAAGAAATTTTATGGTTCCATACAGTGATTTGGCAAGGGATGTTATTATCGGCTGAAATTGAACTACCAAAAAAGACTTATACTCATAGTTTTTATATGATAGACGGACAAAAAATGTCCAAATCACTTGGAAACGTAATTTCCCCCGGACAACTAGTGGAGTTATTTGGTGTCGACGGAGCCAGATATTTAATTGCCAGATCTTTTCCTACAGAAAATGATTCTGATGTGGGAATAGAAAGATTTAGAGAAAAATATAATGCTGATTTGGCCAATAATTTGGGAAATTTGGTGAGTAGAGTCTGCAAACTTGGAGAGGGTTTACCATTGGCAAAAAGTGAGATCAAGATTGATTCTGACTATATCAAAAATATAGATAATCTAAAATTTGACGAAGCTATTGGGAGTATTTTTGAAAACTATATTGATAGGTCAAACAATCGTCTCAATGAAGTAACACCTTGGAAATTAGAAAACGGCGATCCAAAAAGGACAACTGTATTGAGTGAGTGCGCTGAAAATTTAAGGATTGCGGCTACCCATCTACAACCAATAATTCCGGAAATAGCGGAAAGGATTTTGAAACAACTTAATGGAGAAATAAAGATTCTGGAAAACGGTTTATTTCCGAGAATAAAATGATAGATACCCACGCCCATATTGACTCAACATTGTGCGACATTGACGGAGGAGTACTAAATGCGGTGATTTTATCGGGGGCAAATTTGGAGACTTCAAAAAACAATTTATTGTTGGCTGATAAATACCCTTTCCTCTACCCGGCGGTCGGCATCCACCCTACTGAGCTTAACGATGATATAAATTTACTGGAAGATTTGGTTAAATACTCAAATTCTATAGCTGTCGGGGAGTGTGGTTTGGAGTTTATGGGCGGGGAAGATATCAAAAAACAGGAGGAATATTTCAGAAAGCAAATAGAGCTGGCGCAAAAATACAATAAACCACTAATTGTTCACGCCAGAAAAGCGATGGATGAGACTATAAAAATTTTGGGAGAATACAAAGATTTACGAGGAGTAATTCACTGTTATACGGGTGGTAAAAAACGGATAAAAAAAATACTCGATTTACCCGGTGAATGGTATTTTGGAATTGATGGAAATTTAACTTATGAGGTAGGTCTCGAAGAAGTAGTTAAAAGTATTCCAAGAGACAGACTATTGGCGGAAACTGACTCCCCTCTTTTGACACCAGAACCATTCAGGGGCCAGGAAAATAAACCAGAATATGTAAAATACGTGTATCAAAAAATTGCCGATATTTGGGGTGATAGTTTTGAGACTACAGAAAAGATTTTGGACGAGAACGCGAAAAGATTATTTGGAATTTAGTTTATTTCAGATAGTCACTGAGGATGTTTTCCAATTCTTTGATAGAGGGATATTTATCGATAAGAGCAACTTCACCGTCAATAAGTAGAATGGTATTTCCCTGAAGTCCCATGGAATAAACTCGAGTCATGTCTTTGATATATTCTGGGTCATAGTCAATTTGCAGACGTTGACATAGAGTTTGGAGATTAGCAAATAACTGTTTACCGGGTGGTAAACCACGATCATAAAGTTGTATTCGCATACTTAATTATAACTCAGAGCGAGAATCGATATCTAAATGGTCCGGGTGGGTGAAAATCCCCTTTTTTGATTGATAAAAACCAGCTAGGGCGATCATAGCAGCATTGTCTGTATTGAGTTCTTTTTTGAAAGGTAAATAAAGAGGAAGTTGATACTTTTTGGCTAAAATTCTGACCCGATGACGGAGAGTCAAATTGGCGGCTACACCACCAGAGATCAGAAGACATTTGGGCTGATATTTTTCGATGGCCAGTTTAAATTTTCTAAGTAAGGTGTCAAAGACAGCTGATTGAAATGAGGCGGCTAGATTGGCTAAATTTTTGTTTATTTTAGATTTTGACCAATCTTTAATTTGATAATAAAAAGCAGTTTTGAGACCGGAAAAGGAATAATCGAGGACTTTTTTATCGGCTAAGGGAGTCGGTAATTTTAAAAAAGTACTATCCCCTTTTTTGGCGATTCGTTCAATGATGGGACCGCCAGGATAACCTAAACCCAATAATTTGGCTGATTTATCTAAGGCTTCACCAGCAGCATCATCTAAGGTTTCACCAATTACCTGATAATCCCCGATTTTGTTGATTAAAACAATTTTGGTATGACCACCGGAAACGGTTAAGGTAAGGGCTGGAAAAATAAAATCACGCTTTGGAAGAGCTTTACTATTGGTCAAAAAATTTGCCATCATATGACCTTCAATGTGATTAACAGCGATTACTTTTTTGTTATATTTTATGGCTAAATCACGGGCAGTATTAATTCCAACAGCCAGAGCTATGGCTAGTCCGGGGCCTTTGGTAACAGCAATTAAATCAATATCTTTTATACTTACTTTGGCCCTTTTTAAGGCAGTCTCAATTACCGGCATAATTCGTTCCTGATGGGCTCTTTTAGCAATGTCAGGAACTACCCCACCCCATTTTTTATGAAGATCAACTTGGGACGAGACAATATTACTAAGAATCTGGCTGTCGCGGAGAACGGCAGCGCAAGTATCATCGCAACTAGTTTCGATACCAAGAATTAACATAGGGTGGTGTATTATAAATTATATGGCCGAAAGAACCAACTTAAATACTCAGAATAAGCCGACAAAATATATTTTTGGAAGCATCCTGTTGTTGGCTGCGTCCGGAATCGGAATATTTTGGCTAATTCAAAACAAAAATGTTATGGTGAATAAACCTGACAAGACTTTAGTTAAAAATACTGTCTCTACGACACCGACAAAAACCATTTTGTTGGCTAAAGAAGGAGAGATTTGCGGAGCCGGACCAAAAGGATTAATTCAATGTGAAGAAGGACTAACATGTGATGAATCAAAGGAAATATCTGATTTGGATGATATCCAAGCAAATAAAGTAGGTGGTGGTGGAATATGTGAGAAGGCTGAAGAGGCAAGTATTGAGGCTAATAAGAAAATTTCTCCAACCAAAGCAACTGAAACCACAATTGCCACACCAACGCTTAAAGTATATGAAATATATAAGAGTGATGAGGGTTTTTCGGTAACTTACGATGGGAGCAGGACAGTATCAAAAGAAGATGAAACCAGTGGTGAGAGATATGTTTTTTTCAGTCCTTTAGGCAACATTACTGTTCATGTGGGTAGAAGTTGGTCATGGATTAATCCTGGCAGAGATTTTACTGACACTCTACTTGTTGGTGGAGAAAAAAGTTCGGTTTATGAGATTTCTAATCAGAAAATTGTAGATATAGAAAAAGGTGAGATGAAATATACAATTCAGTGTGTCCACAATGCTCAAAAAACATTAAAGACTGAATGCGATAAATTCCTAAAGGATTTTAAATTTATTTAACCCTAACCCCCACCATTTTTTACCCTAAAGGGTATCCAGGGACCCTTGACAGGGCAAGGGAAAAATATTTATTAACATAAATTATTTTTCTGTTTTTGGAAATGAAAACGAAATTTGACGGGTGGTTGGATCGAGATAAGAAAAGTTGAGAGAAATTAGATAGACAGATGAAGATAATTTTTTAAACATCGACTCGCCCATATTTTCCGGCCATTCGATACAAGATATAGTTTGTGGTTTAAAATGTTCTAAAAATTTTATTTCGGTAAATTCTGATTCACTATTTAGACGATATAGATCAAAATGATAAAAATTTTTGTATGGAGAAGAGCTGAGAGAATATTGATTATAGATGACAAAGGTTGGAGATAGAATTTTATGAGTAATTCCAAGTTTTTTGCCTATACTTCTGGAAAATACAGTTTTTCCACAACCCAAATCTCCAGATAAAGAGAAAACAATTGCCTTGTCCTGATCTAATTTTATAGCTTTTTGAAGTAAAAATTTAGCAATTTTTCCTGTTTCTTCTTCCGATTTTGAAACAAGAGTTTTAAAAGAGCCGGTGATTAAATCACCTCGACGTAGAATTTTTATCTCACTACCAACAGCATCAATAACTGTTGAGGGCTTATTTTTGGGTAATTTACCAGCATCGACAATCAAAGAAATTAACTTCTTTTTCTTTTGGGATAAGGGTCTAAGAAAGCTAGAAACAGAATAATTTGGGGTGCGGCCGCTAAGGTTGGCCGAGGTAGCAGTAATTGGCTTTCCTAAAAGTTTAACCAGGTCAAAAATATATTTAGAGTCAGGGATTCTGATGCCCAGAGTGCCATCTTCGGCCTCGATTCCCATGGCAACCTGGTGTTTACCCGGGGAAACAATTGTGAAAGGACCGGGTAATAAATTATGGTAGAGATTTTTTGTGTTATCAGATAATATTACATATTTATCGGCCATATTGATGTCCGTAACGGCAATAGAAATAGCCTTTCCAGTCCAGCGGTTTTTAAATGATAGGAGGAGATCAACGGCAGTTTTTTTAGTGGGATCAACAGCGAGAATATAAACAGTATCTGAAGGAAAAATAACGAGTCCGCCAGCTTTAATAACTTCGGCAGCTTTTTTTATTACCTGATTATAATTTTTGGAAATATCCAGAATAAGCATCGGGGTATTTTAGCATTTTTTGGGATATCTACATGCTAAAATGAGAAGATTATGAAAGATACTTTGTTGATTAGTCTAATTGTATGGGTAGCTTTAGCCAATTGGGGAAAAGTTTGGCCTTTGTCAAAAGGAGATCAATATTACCGGAATCTACAAAAGTGGTATCTGTTGGCTAATAAGGGTGAATGGGATCAAGCAAAAGGTCTAGAAAAATATCTAAATTTTCAAGATATCGAGGACTTTAGTAAAAAAAATAAGAATGATGAATTGACCAAGAGACTAAACGAAATAAGTATTAGGGGGAATAAGAATGCTGATGATTGGATGGAAACAGCCGTGCTGCTTTTTAGGCTCGGAAAAAAGGATCAGGCTTTTAAAGCTATAGAAAATGCCTATAAACTGGATCCCATCAGAGATGATATCAGTAAAATTTACTTTACTTATCGGAATTCTCTTTTGCCTCTTCGGCAGCCTTAGCAGCCTTTTCTTCTTCGGTCTTTTGAGCGGTGGCAGGAACGTCAGCTGGAGCAACTTCCTCGACAACAACCGGTTCTTCTTCAACTCGAGGTGCTTCGATAATAACTACAACTTGTTCGGGATCGTTTTTAACTTCAATAAGTTGACGATCGATGTTTAGCTCAGAAACAGTGATTTTACTATCGACCTCAATAAGAGATGAAATATCCACTTCGATTTTTTCCGGCAAGTCGGAAGGCAAAGCTTCGACCTCAACTTCATTAAGAATGTGCATAAGGGTATTTCCATTCTTAACTGCAATTGATTCACCAATAAGCTCTACTGGAACCGTAGCGGTGATTTTTTCTTTTAAGTTAACCTTGTAGCAATCGATATGGATTAATTCACCAGTAACAGGATGGAATTGAGGATTTTTAAAAATAATCGGATATTTATTGTCGTCAATAATAATTTCAACTAAGGAAGATTCACCGGCGTGTTCAAAGATTTTTTCGAGTTCTAAAGTTGGAAATTGAACAGAAAGAGCTTCAAATTTGTGACCATAGATAGTAGCCGGAGTTTGACCGATGTTTCGGAGATGTTTAACGCCACGACCAGTAACAGTTCTAAGAGCAGCAGATATCTTGGGATTTTCTTTTTTCATTTTATTTTCATAGTTTGGCGCCTTTGATAATAAACGACTTCGCCACAACTAAGGACTTGGGTAGTATATCAGATTGACTACGAAGTAAAAAGTGATATATTTGACCTAAGATGACATTAATTAAACACTCTTTCTATTGGCGATACGAAATAGCCCAATCGGGAGAGGTTTTAATGGCATAAAACTATTTTTTTAAATATTAAATCTCCCGGTTTTTCGGGAGATTTTTGTTTAGGAACGTAGTTTAATTGGTAAAACGCTCGTCTCCAAAACTAGAAATGAGGGTTCGAAGCCCTCCGATCCTGCAGAGTCCCCTTTTTTATAATTTGAATGAAAATTTAAAAATTCCCATGGATTTTGATTACAAAATCATACGGAATAATAGAAATTTATATAAATATATGAAAATTAAAAAAATTGGAATTATTGACGGTATGGGGGCATTTGCCGGGTCTAGATTTTTTCAAATACTTTTGGAAAAATTTAGCCAAGAAAATATTCCCTTTCCAGAAATTGTTTTGAATGCAATTTCGATTGAGGATTTTATTGCTGATCAGAGCAAAATAGCCCCGGCCAAAAAAGTTATTTCCAAGCGGATTCGCTTTTTTAATCAACAAAAAACTACGTTGATAGTTATGGCCTGTAATACGGCTCATATTATGCATCATGATCTAATAAAAATAGCCAAGTGTCCATTTCCATCCATAATTGATTTGGTAGCAAAGGAAGTTAAAAAAACTAATTTACAAAATGTGGGGGTGTTGGCGTCGCCGACAACACTAAAAACAAAGTTATATGAGAAAAGATTACTCGAACTGGGGATAGACCCAATTGTTCCAAGCAAAAGATTCCAAATAAAATTAGAAAATATTATACGAAAGGTGCTAAATGGTTCGTTATCTAAATCTGATATAAAGATGTTGGTAAATGAGACAAATATTTTTATAAAAGAAAATCAGGCAGAGGGAATAATTTTGGGTTGTACAGAGCTACCTTTGGCTTTTCCAAAGTCAAATTTTAAAGATGTAAAAATCTTTGATAGCTTGGATATTTTAGCCAATTCAGTTGTTAATCATGTTAAATGTTAGAATTTCAATATAAATATGAATCAAAATAAAAAAAGAATACTGACCGGCGACAGACCAACCGGACCATTACATTTGGGACATTATGTCGGCACTCTAAAAAACAGAGTGGCTTTGCAGGATGAATATGACTGCTTTTTTATTATGGCCGATTTACATACTTTAACAACAGCCATGAATAAGGATAAAACCTCGACTATCAACCAACGGGTTAAAGGCTTAGTTTTAGATTATCTATCGGTGGGAATTAACCCAGATAAATGCACCATTTATCAACAATCTAGAGTTCCTGAGGTGGCTTATTTATCATTAATCTTTTCAAATTTAGTGACAGTGCCTAGAGCCCAAAGAGTACCAACATTAAAAGACGTAATGCATGATTTAAAAATTGAACAACCGTCACTGGGACTATTAAACTATCCGGTTTTACAAGCAGCGGATATTTTAATGGTAAAAGCCGATTTAGTCCCAGTAGGGAGAGATCAGGAAAGTCATGTAGAAGTGACACGAGAAGTAGCCCGGGATTTTAATAAAAACTTTGGAGAAATTTTTCCAGAACCAAAGGCGTTAATTGGTGATGTTGGAACCCTGGTGGGAACTGACGGACAAGCCAAAATGAGTAAAAGTATCGGAAATTGTATCTATCTTTCCGATGATGAGGAAACGGTGAATAAAAAAGTGAAAACAATGTATACTGATCCGACAAGAATTAGACCGACAGATCCGGGACATGTAGAGGGAAATCCGGTGTTTATATATCATGACGCTTTTAATGAAAACAAAGAAGAAGTAGCCGATCTTAAGGATAGATATGTAAAAGGTCAGGTTGGTGACGTGGAGGTTAAAACCAAATTGGCGCAGGCAATTAATAAGTTTTTAACACCGATTAGAGATAGAAGAGCCAACTTTGAAGGCAATGATGAATTAATCAAGCAGATTATCGAAGAAGGTAGCAAAAAAGCTCAGATTGAAGCTCAAAAAACTCTAAATGAGGTATTGGTGGCCATGGGAGTAAGATAATAATGACTACCTATTATATTTTTCGTCACGGGCAGACAAAGTATTCAAAATATCGTCTCCCCTATCCAAAGGATAATCGTCTGGTAGAAATATTACCCGAAGGGAAGGTGGCAATTGAAAGATTGGGAAAATATTTAAAAGATATAAAATCTCTGAAAAATTTTTCATCGGAATACTATCGATGCCGGGAGACAGTAAAAATTATTGGAAAAATCTCCGGTTTAAAATTTAAAAAGGATAAAAGATTAAACGAAAAATCTGGGGAAAACTTTAGTGATTTTAAAACAAGAGTAAAAGACTTTGTAGAAGAAATTGAAAAAAAGGAATATAAGACCGTAATGATTTGCACCCATGGTGCAGTTATCGCCGCTATAAAAAAGATGCTTTTAAAGAAGAACCTAAGAATAACCGACCTACTTTTTTATCCCAAAACAGGAGTGTTATTGATAGTAAAGGGAAAGGAAGTTGAAAAAATAGATTTTAATTAGCCTTAAAATGGGACTTTTTCGAGATTGACATAGGTGCCAATGGCGTTTCCAAGAGCGTAAGCAATTAAAACCGGAATGTTGCCGTGGAGATTATTGGCAATTTGGTAAATAACGTAGATAGCAAGAAAATTCTCAAAAAACACTAAGAGGGCCGCAGCGCGTGATCGGCCTTTTGAAATCCAATAGGTTCTTTGAGTGGCCAAAAACATTTCGACGAAGCCGACGGCAAAGTACCCCAAAATTTGACCTATTAATTGCAGAGACATATTTGGTAAAGTGAATTTTAAGAAAAGAACTGAGAGGCTCAACGCCTCCAGGTTCGGTTTTTTCTTGGGTCATATGGTTCTCTAAATAAGAACAAGTAATTTTACACTAAATATAGGTGATATTCAATATTAGTAGGCATGCATGGACTCGAACCATGGACCCCTCCGACGTACGTCGGAGTGCTCTAACCAATTAATTTACAAAAATTATCGGCAATAATTCTTTCGATTATTGTGCGTGATTTTAATTTTTTGAGTTTACATTCAATTCTTCTAGCAGTTGGTAAATCAAAATATTCTTGTTTAAAAACCAATTTCCATGGAATTCCGTTTCTGGTTGATTTTACAAAACCAGAATTGTGTTGTGTTTCCAAGCGTCTTTCTGGATTATCTGAGCTACCAATGTAATATTTGTCTGTTTTACTGCTTTTTAGAATATAAATAAAACCTTTCAAGTAGGCATGCATGGACTCGAACCATGGACCCTCGACTTATAAGATCGATGCTCTA
>CAZKWZ010000002.1:0-57485 GCA_964556795.1 uncultured Gammaproteobacteria bacterium
AGTGAAGAAAGAATAATAGCCCAAATAGTTTTGGTCATCAATTCTTTTCCTAAAACAGCACCTAAAGTTTCAAATTGAAGATCAACAAATTTTGAGTCAAGTTTTTTGAAAGCTGTGGTCAATTGATCCTTGGTAACAGAATCAACATTGGCAAACTTCAAAATATAGGTATCCTGATTAACGGAAAAAGTTAATAACTCTAGGCTATTTTGAGAAAAAATAGCCTTAATATTATCGATATTTGGTTTAGAAGGTAAGGAAATAGTCCAAGAAGAACCGCCGGAAAAATCAACTGATTTTTTAAATCCCCAAAAAATAATCGAGGTAATTGAAGAAATAAGTAAAATTGAGGAAATCACTAAAAATAGTGGACGAAATTTCATGATATTCATAGTTTTTTCTTAGCTAAAACTCTTAATAAATTTCGGGTAACCACGATACCAGTAAACATACCTAAAACGACACCCAATAAGAGAGTAACGGCAAAACCACGAACCATACCAGTACTATTTAAAAATGGCCAATTAAAGGGATTAAAAAGAATTAGGCCAGTGATAATAGTACAGGTATTGGCATCTTTAATAGAATCCCAAGCGCGACCAAAACCAAGTTCCATAGCATTATTCCAAGATTTACCGGAACGAAGTTCCTCTTTCATCCTTTCAAAAATAAGAATATTACTATCAACGGCCATGCCAACAGATAGAATAAAACCGACAATTCCCGGAAAGGTTAAAGTAACTGGAATTAAGCGATATAAAGTCAGAGTAATCAAACCATAAATAATAAGACCAAAATCAGCAATGACACCTAAAATTCCATAATTTCCGATCATAAATAAAGAAACTAACGCCAAACCAACTAGACCTGCTTTAACACCTTTGCTAATTGAATCCTGACCAAGGGAGGCACCGACCTGCGATTGTTGGATAAGCTTAATTGGAAGCTTTAAAGAACCAGCATTTAACTGGGCGGAAAGGGCTTTGGCAGATTTTATATCAAAGTTTCCATTAATTACAGCTTTACCATCAGGAATAATTACACTCACGGTAGGGGCAGTAATAATTTCATCATCTAAAATAATAGCCAGTCTTTTATTTAGATAATCGGTAGTGGCTTTTTCAAAAATTTTTGACCCTTCAGAATTAAATTCAAGCGAGACCTCAACTTCACCATTGTTGGGATTAGTTTGAGGAAAGGCACGAACTAAATGTGAACCATCTAAACCAGTATCTTTAAGATAATCAGAGGGTTTGGCGGTAGCTGTAGCCTCAGGGGGAATATCAAGTAGACCCATAAAATTTAATTGGGCGGTTTTTCCGATTAAATCCGTAGCCTCTTTGATATCAGTAACACCAGGTAATTCAACAATCAAACGATGGGCACCATCTTGGGTGGAAGATAATTGAACATTTGATTCAGAAACTCCAAAAAGATTGACCCGACGTTCAATATTTACCTTTAAAGATTCTAAAGCACTAGACATGTCTTCTTTTTTTATTTTTGAAGTATCAATATCGTAGAGCAAAGAAACACCACCAGCGAGATCAAGACCATAGCGAAGATCTAAATTTGGTTTTATCTGGGTCGAGCCAAGTTTCATGGAGAAATCGGGACGATAAAAAACTCGACCAAATAAATTAAATTTTTGGGGTAGATTGATGACAATACACAAAAAAGTAATGGCAATAATGGACCAGAAAATAGTTAGAACGCGACGATTATTCCTTAACATAGCCGAGAGATAATTGGCGGGGATGACCAGTAAAAGTATAAGTGATGGAAGTTTTGGATGAATTTACCTTATATTGAGCCAGGTCCCCTTCTTTAATATCGAAAGATTTAATAATCTTGTTGGGTAAAGTAAGTGCCAAGCTATTACCAGTTTTAATTACTTTTCTAATTTTTTGCATTTAATTTTCTAAAAGAGCAGGGTTACCGATTATAACAAGAGGAGAGGAAAGGAAAAAGTCGACAATAAAAGGATCACGTTTACTCTGTCGAAGTTTTAACTCTGACTGATCCATAACCATATAATTTATTTCCATCTCACGTCTTTTTTCTTCGGCACTGATGGCATTTTCAACTTCACGAATAGGAAGATCGCCGACAATAATTAAATCAATTGAATCCGGTCGGGCTTTTTGCCAAAGCAAAAAGGGAAAACTAACTAATAGTAATTTGGCCTTGTCTAACTTTAAAGCTAAATCCGAGTTTCGATAAGCTAAAAGTAAAAGGCTATTGAATAAATGATGACGAAGATTGGTGGTGTAATATAAACGATTACCCCTAACTTCTGATAAAAGAATGTTAGCTTTTTTTAAATTAGCCAGTTCCCGACGGACAGAGTTAATTTCTTCACCGGTCAAACGAACCAGTTGTCTGACATAAAAGAGCTCCTTGGGGTTACCAAAAAACAGACAAATCAACTTACATCTGGTTTTAGAAGTAAGAATGGCATTAAGTGACGTTTCAACCTTCATAACTAATTTTATTACCGATTGGTAAAATTTCTATCCAGATTTGACCGGGAACAAAGTTAATCTCTTTTCCGGTGGTCTTATCCTTAAAAACCGTACGACCTTGACGGGCGGTTTTTGACCAGGTGATGTCAGTCTTTTGGCCGTTGGCAAAATAAACACCATCACCAGATCCAATTACTGCATAAAGATTGTGTAAATGTTCATCAATAGAGCGTGATTCTTTGGTGAATTGGATAATTAAATTTTTGGTACTAATCTGTTGTTGATAATTAAAATCAACAGCTGAGGTTCCACCATTGAATCTCAGATAACGATTAGTAGCAGAATCATATTTCCAGGAAACACCATAAGCTTTGTCACCCCAGAAATCGAAACTGATAGTTGAGGTACTGGCTGGGTTAGCGGCTTTGTCCTCACCCTTAAAAGACCAGGAACGGAAACTTTTATCCCATGAACTATGGTTAATTTCGGTCATGTTGGTTAAACCGCGACTGGCAGCTACGTTCCACAATTCATTAGTAGAACAGTACATAGTATGCTCGGTAGCTTTGGTCTCACCGACACGATCTGGTTCGCGACGACAGGCTTTGTAAGATAATGAAAATTGGGAAAGATCTCCCCAAGTACCTTTATTATTCCAACCATATTGAGCAATTTGCTCTATGGCTAGAGCTTTTTTATTGGTAGTACACGGACCATTGGGGGTAGCAGCTGAGCAGTTGGCACCACCAACATGAGCATAAAGTGGATAATCAGAATACTCTGAGGCTAAATCAAGAAAATAAGTTCGAGCGGAACGAACCGGACCAACATCATATTTTTGAGAAGCACCTCTGACAGCATTACAATAGAAAACTCCCATAAAACGGGTAATACCACCCTCAGCTACTGCCTCGTAAACAATATCGGCATTAGTTAAACCTGATTGTGGTCTGGCATCAGAGTGATTTTCTATCATCACTAATAAAGGACGACGAGTAGACCAAATTGCCTGTTCTTCTTTGGTAAATTTTTCCCCATTAAGTGGACAAACTTCGGTTTTCGGACCACTGAAAGTGAGATAACCTGTTTGCGATGAAATCGGAGTGGGAGTATTTTTCGATGAATCTGTCGAGTCGGAATTGACAGGAATTATATTTCCAAAAAGCCAATATGAGGCAAAGGAACCAAAAACAAAAATAAGTACGTAGACTATGGGTTTGATTATTTTAGAGTTCATAAAATATTAACGACTAATAGCTTTTAATATAGCCGATTTTTCTTCTTTTGACAAAGTTATATTATCACCTTGACCGTTCTTTATAGACTTGGCATAAATTCGACTAAAAGATCGGTGATGAAGTGAAGTGAGGAGTAAACCTGAATTTTCTTTATCAAGTAGAACTAATATAAAACTTTGATCACCGCCAACGTCGTCAAAAGGATTAAAACGGACCAGTTTCATTTTTTCGATTATTCCTGATGATTCCGAGGTATTTTTGTTGGGATCATTGATTCGTCGGTACTTAGTAAGAATTAAATACAGAAGGTAAATTAGGCCTAGAAAATTTAATATCGTGAGGATATAGAAGATAAGAGACATGTCTGTTGTAATTTTATCAAAGAGGTCCATGTTATACTGAAGTTGAATGAAACAGGCACAAAATGGCAATCAGGATGGTAGCAAATATTTGCGTAAAGATTTGTTAAAAAGCTTCTTTTTGAGCGTAGTGGCTATTGCAATCGTGGTGGCTTTGTATTATGTTTGGAAGTGAGTTAGCTTTAAATTTATTAAGGAGGTGAACACGTAATGGCAGTCATTAAATTTTATTCTGTAAAATCTAGAAAATCCGTTGAGGTTGATGTTTCTAAAGTAAAGAAAGTCATGCTTAAAAACGGTAGACCAGCAGCTGAAGCTGTTGACCCCGAGACTGGAGTCAAAATGTTCAAAATCCTATCCGCAGCTGATGCAGCTTTATTGTAAGGAAATTTCTTAATAAAAATCCCTCTGAGGTGAAACTTAGAGGGATTTTTTGGTAAAATTAACTACTTCAAAGAGATTGAGGTGTCTACTCCATTCGGCCAAAGCCGAGCGGAGAGGAAAGTCCGGACCACTAAAAGCAAGGAACCTAAAAAGGTAGGGCGAGGCAAAAGCTTCGGGCAATGCTACAGAGACGAGTAAGGGGCCGCCTTCGCAAGAAGCTACGGCGCCTGATATGAAACGAGCATCCTTCCTGTGGAAATCTTAAAGCGGGGCATTTGTATCTAGCTTTTGAGAGCTCCAGGTAAAGAGAATAGATAGATGACACTTAAACAGAATCCGGCTTAACAATCTCTTTGAAGCCTTTTTTTATTTTTTGGAGAGAGTCTTGAAAATTGTTTCTGCAGTAAGATAGAGAGGAACTGCAATAACAGCACCGATTATCCCGCCTAATTTGGCACCAGCAGCAATTAAAAGGATTGTGATTAGAGGGTTGATTCCGATAGTTTCTTTCATAATTTTGGGGACAATAAAATTGTTTTCCAGCTGTTGGACAATAATTCCCCAAACAATAGCTAAAACTCCAATTAGTGGTGATACGGTTAAACCAAAAAGACCAGCTAAAATTGAAGCAACTGTAGGACCGATATTGGGAACAACTTCTAACAGTCCGGCGATAATAGCCAGAGGTAAGGCATAATTAATTCCAATAATCAGATAACCAATATAGGAAAGCAATCCAATTATCAGCATTAAAAGTAGCTCAGCACTCACCCAAGAACCTAAACGTTTTTCCAGTTGATTAACAACTTCAACCGGTTTTTCACTTTTTTGACCAAAGATGTTGACTAGATAATCATCGAAATTTTTTCTTTCGAGAAGTAGATAAAAAGTAATGACAAAGAAAACGAATATAGAGATGACATTTGAAAATATAGATAAAGCAGTAGTGGCAATATTGCCTGGTAAATTTTCTAATATTTTAAATTGTGAAGAGATATTACTTGAATCTATACCCCAAATATTGATGCTTTGAATAGTATTAGGTAAGGTGCGAATGAGATTAGTTGATTGTTCAACCAGCGCCGGAATAATACCGGCAAAGGAAAATGAAATGGCGGCGCCAATAACTACATACACGATTAATATTGCCAGTACTCTGGGTATTTTGAGTTTTTGAAGCCAAGTAACTGCCGGGTTTAATCCTTCCATAAAAATGTAACAAAGAAAAACCAGGAGAATAAGACTGCGTAGCTGCCAAACAACAAAAAGAGAAAGAATAAAAAGGACGGTAAAAATAATCGTGCGATAGGAAATCTCAACTTTTTGGGGTTTCATGACAAATTGTACCATTTTTTGACCAAATCAAGGATATTGTGAATAAAATTTGGCTGGGTAATATCGATAAAACAAATGTTTTTTTGTTTTTTAAACCAGGTAATCTGACGACGA
Source organism: uncultured Gammaproteobacteria bacterium (assembly GCA_964556795.1). Classification (GTDB taxonomy): domain Bacteria; phylum Patescibacteriota; class Microgenomatia; order UBA12405; family UBA12405; genus UBA12158. The sequence goes on from CAZKWZ010000002.1 coordinate 5,896, forward strand.
GCATAAGCGTGTTCATCCCCTTGCCACTCTTTAATAGCCTCATCTAGAGATTTTTTTGGGTTTAAATAATCTTTAAATTCTTTGTAGGCCAGAGTATTTAATCCAGGATCAGACCATGAATATTTAGTTAATAAATTTTTTATTTCGTTTAGAAGTCCTAAATCAAGACGTTTTTGGATACGAGAGTCAATCCGAGGATATAAAAAGGCGGTGGGGGCAGTAAGAGATAAGTGTAAAACGTTAAAATTATTTTGATTTAAATCCCCCTTAGTCCCCCTTTGAAAAGGGGGGAGATTATATTTTTTATTAGAAAATATTTGGGACAATTTATTGTTTAAATTAAATTTAATTTCAATTTTTCTAATTAAACGATGGGGGTTGTGTTTTTCGGAATTATTTAGGGAATCGTAGTTTTTTTTGTCTAATATCTGATAAATTTTTTCAATATTTTTAGTTGATAACTTGTTTAAAAAAAATCTAAGGAAATTATTTGGTTTTATAGAATAGGTTGATTTATTGGGATTAATTATACTATCAATATATTGACCAGTGCCGCCAACAACAATCGGTAGTTTATTTTTTGATTGGATATCAGCAATTTTTTGGAGGGCTAATTTTTGATACTCCGCCACCGAAAAACTAAGGTCTGGGGTAATTAAATCTATTAATTTAATTTTGAAATCTTTTGGATGATCCTTGCCAGTACCAATATCCATACCCCGATAAATTTGTCGGGAATCAGCAGAAATCAGTTCACCGTTGAATTTTTTGGCTAATTTAACAGCTAAATCAGTTTTACCTGTAGCAGTAGGACCAGAGATAATTAAAATTTTTTTAGACATTGAATCGAAATTCGACAATATCGTCAGGATGCATGTGGTAGGTTTTACCTTCGTGGCGTAAAAGACCTTTTTGTTTGGCCCCATCCCAACCATTATTGGCTACAAAATCCTGATAGGAAACAATTTCGGCCATAATAAAACCTCTTTGAAAGTCAGTATGAATAGCACCGGCCGCCTCAGGAGCGGTGGCAGACTTTTTTATAGTCCAGGCCCGGGCTTCCTTGATGCCGGCAGTATAAAAAGACTGGAGACCCAAAGTTTCATAGGCTTTTTGGATGACCCGTTCGAGACCGGATTTTTCGATACCTAATTCTTTTAGATAATTTAGTTTGTCTTCGGCGGTAAGCTCTGACAATTCAAATTCAGTTTTGGCACAAACAGGGATGACGTTTTCTAAATCAGTTTTAAAATCGTTGACATGAGAATAGGTGGACTCATCGACATTGGCAACTATAAAATATGGTTTAGCGGTGAGGAGAAAAAATTCTTTTAGTATTAATTTTTCATCATCATCAAGCTCGATATTAATGGCTAATTTACCCTGTTCTAAGTATGTTTTTAATTTTTTTGCTAAAGGATATTTTTTGCCTTTTAATTCGGCAGCATTATTTTTATTGGTATCTAAATAACGATCTATGCTTTCTAAATCTTTGATAATTAATTCGGCGCAGATAACTTCAAAATCACCCTGAGGGTCGACGCTTCCCTCTTTGACAATATTGGAGTCAGAAAAATTTCTGACCACATGCATAATAGCGTCACAATCACGAATATTGGTTAAAAATTTATTACCTAAACCTTCACCAGTAGAAGCTCCTTTGACGAGGCCGGCAATGTCAACAAATTCGACAATAGCGGGGACAATTTTAGGGGTTTTGACAATCTTAGATAAAACCTCTAATTTTTCATCAGGGACTTCGACTACCCCAACATTGGGATCAATAGTACAAAAGGGATAGTTGCTGGCGTCAGCAACTTGTTTTCCTAATAGAGCATTGAACAAAGTTGATTTACCAACATTGGGTAAACCGACAATTCCGATAGAGAGATTTGACATAAGGTATTTTAACAACAAAGACGCATTTATCTTATAATCAACTTATGAAATATCCGGAGCATTTAGAGGAAAAGATAAGAGAAGTGGTGGCGATAAGTTATTTGAAACATGAATTAAAAAAAATTTTTCCGAGTATCAATAAAGGTGATATTGAAAATTTAATGTCAAATAAAACTCTAAGTAATCCCAGAGATTTTTGGAACGGATTTCACGGAATCTCCATGGGTTTTAAACTAAATATTGGGTTGTCATTCATAATAACGGCTGAAAATATCCAGTGGTCTAAGAAAGAAATATTGGTTAATGATTTGTACTTTGGTACCAAGACAAAAGAACTTGAAGAAATTATTGATAATGATGATTTATCGGTGATAAATATATTGAAAAATTTAGAGAATAAAAAAGGAATTAAAAATAAATTAATAGAAAATTATAATCAAACAAAGGTAATTAATTCCGATTGGAATAAAGATCCAATTATCGTTAAAGAAAAAATTATTAGCGACCAAAAAGTACTGACGGTTTATGACGGCCATAATCGACTTTTACAGGCAATATTAAACGGTCAGAATAAAATTTTCGCTTATATAGGAAGGTTTAAAAGTAAAGAATTAATTCCAAAAAATTTTTGGTTACCGACTGATTTAATAATGGACAATTTATTTTTTATTTATGAGTCAATTAATAATAATGAGGAAAAAATATTTAGAGCACAAATTGAGGGATTAAAAAATATGTTGGAAAAATCAGAAAGTGGCAGGATAGAATTTTTGGAAAGGGCGTTAACTAAAAATAAAATATACCGGGAAAAAATATTAAATGCTCTGGAGATTAAAGATTAAAACTTTGTTTTAAGGTTTTAAGTTGACGACGACGAATAATGAGCCGGGAGTCAGAATTAATAATTTTTTGAGCTTCCTCTAAATAATTTTGATCTTTGGTAAAGATAAACAATTTCATTAGACAACCGGACTCCCAGACATTTATTAAAAATGAATCAGTAGAGTCCCGATATTGACGAATTTTAGTAAGACCGTCGCACAAATTTTCCAGGCCATGCTTGGTATCGCCTTTTAGAAATTGGGCCTCACCAAGATGGTATTGGAAGTCTCCTTTTTCGGCGTCTTCATGGGGATAAAATTTTAATGATTTTTGGTAATAATCGACAGCTTTTTTATAATTTTTAAATAAATTTTCCATTTCACCGAGACGAAAATAACAACGATAAATTTTATCGTTTAAACAAAATTTTTGAGAGATTTCCAAACCAGATAAGGCATCGTGTTTGGCAATAACCGCAAAAGAAAAATCATCACTAAGTAAAAATAGGTGTTTATAGGTCAAACAACGACCACCTAAAGCCTCGACAAGACCGGAATAATTATTTTCTTTTTGATAGGAAATAATTACTTCTTCATATAATTTTAGAGCTTCTAAAAGTTTATCCTGTTCGCGTAATTCCTCGGCTCGTTGGTGTAGGGTTTGGGGATTCATACAATATTTTACAACGCTAGAGGAAAGCGATTGTTTTTTATCAAATATTCAAAAACATTTTTTGGGACAAGATTCTTCCAATTTAAGTCATTGTTTAAAATCATTTGTCGAACATTGGTAGCTCGGTTATCTAAAATCGTAGGGACAACGACCTCGAAATTGTAACCATAATTTATAAAACAATCAGAGGTATATGAATTTTCAGTAAAAAGACAGGTATTGGTTTCACAAATTATTGGGAAAAATTTTTGAACATGATTGACATATTTTGGTGGGTCACCAATATCGGGAATTACCTCTATATGATAGGAAATATGTAATTTATTTAAATTGGGGATTAGTAAAGATTTTATTTCTTTACTAGTTAAAAAATGTCGAGTATCTAAAGCTAGTGGTTCGCCAATACCTAAGAACAATTCGTTGATTCCCGATGAAACAACTTCTTTTAAAAATTCAAAGTGGTGAAGACAAGGTGGTTGAAAGCGACCAATAACTAATCCGTATTGATAATTTGTCTTCATTTATTCAATGGACATAACAGGTGGTAAATTCCTCTTATGCTCAGAAATTTCTATTAAGTTTTTAATTTTTGATTCTATATTTTGATCAATTTTTTCTCCTTCTAAAAATTTATCCAACTGTTCGTAAGAAAAACCAAGCTCTCCTTCATCGGTTTGTCCATCCCACAGCCCAGCACTAGGTTTTTTATTGATAATACTTTCAGGGATTCCTAAAAATTTGGCAAATTGGAATATCTCCGTTTTATAAAGATTAGTTATCGGTTCAATGTCACACCCCCCATCGCCAAACTTGGTAAAATAACCAATAGAATATTCCGATTTATTGGTAGTACCCACAACAAGACCATGGTGAAGGTTGGCAAAGGCATATAGATATGTCATACGAATTCTAGACATGATGTTGGCTATAACAAATTTGTCGTGGAAGAAATTAAATTGATCAACAACTGGTTTTATATCGATATTGAATGATTTTATTTTTAGTTGATCAACAATTTTTTGAGAATCAGAAATATCAAATTGTTGGCCATAGGGCAACATGATTCCAAATACTTTTTCAGGTCCGAGAATGTAAGCGCAGAGGGTAGCAACAACAGCGGAATCAATACCACCAGAGATTCCAATAACAACGTTTTTGGTGCCAACATTAGCCAGAATACTATCACATATTTTGTTTCTAACTTTTTCAAAGTTAAGTAGCCGCATAACTGATTGTAACAATAAAAAAGCCCCCACCGAGGTGAGGGCTTTTGAAGTTTAAAGAAAATTATTTGACCATTTTCTTGACTTTGGTGCCAGGGATGTAGCGAGGCATACGTCGAGCCACGATTTTTTTGGATTCTTTGGAACCGATGGCTTTGATGGTTTTAGCCTTGAACATTTTGGTTTTGAAGGTACCAAAACCAGAAAGCTTGACGACTTCACCAGAAGCAAGAGCTTTCATAATTTCATTTAAAAAGGTCTCTACAGAAACCTTGGCAGCTTTCTTGGACAGTTTAGCTTTTTGAGCTACGACTTCGATTAGATCTTTTTTGGTCATTTATTTTTTGAATTTATAATTCATCTTCATTATTAGCTACTTTCCATTAAATTTCAAGTATTACCCATCATTTTTAACCGCATTTTTATTGATTTTGCTACCAATAATGGTGGAAGATGTCCGTAATTCTCGAATTACAGTTACTTTTATTTGACCAGCCCACTTGGCTTCTTCTTCGAGTTTATCGGCAATATTTTGACTTAGAACAGTAGCCTCTTCGTCATTAACTACTGACGGTTCAACTATTACCATAACTTCACGTCCGGCCTGGTAAGCAGCAACACTGGTGACACCAGGAAAGGTCCTGGCGACTTCTTCAATGTTTTGCATTCTCTTTAAATACTCTTCGTGGACTTCATAGCGAGCACCGGGGCGAGCACCGGAAGCAGCATCACCTAAATAAACCAGGACTGATTCTACAGAAGAAAATGGTTTATCTTCATGATGTTCGGCAACGGCATTAATTACAGCTTCTGGCATCTTGTAGTGACGTAATAAATCCACTCCTAGTTCGACATGGGTGCCTTCTTGGTCGTTTATAACTTTTCCAACATCATGAAGTAGGGTGCCAAGACGTACAGTATTAACATCTGCTTTTAATTCATAGGCCAGAGCTACAGCAATTTTAACAGCTTCAACGGTATGTTTGGCCAAATTTTGACCATAGGAAAATCTAAATTTATATTTACCAATTTCTTTAATTAATTCGACGGGTAAGCTATAAACACCTATTTCTTGGCAAATTCTCTTACCTTCGTTTAATAAAATTTTGTCCATATCAGCACGAGTCTGGGCAACCAATTGTTCAATTTTTACCGGCTGAATACGACCATCTTTGATTAATTTTTCCAAGGTAAGACGGGCAATTTCCCGCCTAGTGGAATCAAAGGAAGAAATACGAATATCATTGGTTTCATCAAGCTCTAATTCAACTCCAGTAGCTTTTTCAAAGGCCCGAATATTGCGACCCTCACGACCAATAATTTTTCCTTTAATTTTTTCATCAGGAAGAGTAATGGTAGAAACAGTGTATTCTGCCACATAATCGGTAATACCATGAGTCAGGGCTTCGGATAAAATTTCCTTGGCTAACTCATCTTGGCGGGTACTAAGATCATCTTTACTTTCTTCAACTTTTTTAGCAAGCCAGGAGGTCATTTTTTTCTCGACACTACTCATCAAAAGTTGCTTAGCTTTATCAACGTCTAATCCTGAAATATTTTCCAATTTTTCCAGTTGTTTTCGATACAATTCATCAACCTGATCAATTTTTTTCTTGATTTCTCCCTGTTGAGTGTCCAAGGATTGCTCACGTTGAATTAAATATTTTTCCTTATCGTCCAAAGATTTTAATCTTTGAAAAATTTCTGCTTCTTTAACTTTGGCTTCAGTTTCTAAACGACGGGCATTGTCAATAATTGCCTGAGCTTGAGCTTTGGCTTGAGCTTCAATTTGAGGATTCGGGACAGTAGCCATAACAGTAGGAGTCTGAGTAGTAGTGACAACACCTTTTTTATTTTTTTCTGTTTTATCGGCTTTTTTGGGAGTAAAAACTACCCGATTATGATCGCTGTCAGATTCAATGGGAGTAGAAACTTCGGCAGTTTCACTGGTAACCGGACTTGGGGTAGGTGCAGAATTGGGAAGATCAGCGGTATTGAAAAGACTCTTGAACTTCGAAAGAAATGAATTAAACATAAAAACCTCCAATACACTTTTTACTTTTTGAGACAAAAGAATTACTCTGAACGCAACTGGGCTGGGGAAAAGATTAAATCAGAGAGCATTTTTGAATTGGTAGTAAAAAGTGAAATTTATAAATTTAAAATTGATTTTAAGAACAGGATATTTTACCCGTTTTTTATCATTTCGTCAATCGCGATTTTTATGTCATCATAGGCAAAACCTTTTCTAAGTAAAGAGGAAATAAGTTTATTTTTAACAGAGTTTACCGAAAGATTTAGAGATTGATATTTTTTTTTGGACAAAATAGCTTTTATATTTTGGGTGTCCGAATAAGAATAATCTACAGGTAGGGACAAATGGTAATAGGAAAAAAGTCGGGAGATATATTGTCGGGAATGTTTTCGGTTTTTTTGTAAAAGATGTTCGGCAAAATTATTTTCATCTAATAATTTTAATGAGGATAATTTGTCAATTATTTGATCAACTAAATAAACATAGTCACCCTTTAACTGATATTTTCGTTGATAGAAATTTAGTTTTTGCCTAATTTTTGGTGTTAATGTTTGGCTGATTTTTGGAGACAAGGCAATTTGGTTAAGAGAATAGTTGTAAAGGAGATAGTAAAGACAGGAATTTTTGATTCGGTTAAACAAATCATCGTTAATCTCCTGTCTGGTTTTTAGACCTAAAACAACGACATCATCGATTAAAAATGGAATTTTGGTAGCGTCATTAAAAACTAACCAAACTCTATTTTTAGTCCTGTGACTCGGAAGGATTTGAATTAGTTGCCGTGGCATTATCAGTTTCAGTTTTAACTTTTTCCCAAATTTGTTGTCTTAATTCATTGGCAATTTTGGGATTTTCTTTGAGATATTTTTTAGCACCTTCACGACCTTGAATGTTTTGAGAGTCAATTTTAAAGAAGGCACCAGATTTGGTAATCAGTCCATGGAGGATACCCATATCCACCAAGGAACCATTAACAGAAATACCCTCAGTATTCATAATGTCGAATTCGGCCTCCTTAAATGGCGGAGCTACCTTGTTTTTAACAATACGGGCGCGATGTTGAGAGCCAATAGATTCACCACTAGGAGTTTTGATATTGGCAATTTTACGGACATCAATACGAACTGAGGAATAAAACTTTAAAGCTAAACCACCAGGAGTAGTTTCGGGATTACCAAACATAACACCAATTTTTTGACGTAGTTGATTGGTAAAAATGACAACTGCTTTTGATTTACTAATAGCACCGGTCAATTTTCTTAGGGCCTGGGACATAAGACGGGCTTGAACCCCCATCATCGAATCCCCCATTTCACCCTCAATTTCAGCTTTGGGGACAAGAGCAGCAACTGAATCGACAACGATGACATCAACCGCATTAGAGCGAACCAATGTTTCGACAATTTCCAAAGCTTGTTCACCATTGTCCGGCTGAGAGATTAATAAATTATTTAAATCAACACCTACGGTAGCGGCCCGAATTGGTTCAAGGGCATGTTCAGCATCGATAAAGGCGGCGGTACCACCTAATTTTTGGGCTTCAGCAATTACATGAAGAGACAGGGTGGTTTTTCCAGAAGCCTCAGGCCCAAATATTTCAGTAATACGACCACGGGGTAAACCACCGACACCCAGGGCAATGTCCAGAGTTAAACAACCAGTAGGAATGACTTCAATGTCCATGTCATTGCGTTCACCCATTTTCATAATAGCGCCCTCACCATAGGCTTTGGTGATTTGTTCCATGGCTAAGCGGACGGCTTCATTTTTCTTGTTTTGGAGGTTTGAGCCGGTGGAAACTGCAGAAACTTTTTCTTTTTTGACTTTTTTATTTTTCATTGAGTTAGTAATAACAACCCCGACTATATCAAGTCAAGAAGCAAAACCGAAGAAAAGGCGAAGAAGGAATTTTATTTTATTAAAAGTAACAAGACTGAAACAATAAATAAAATGACAGCATATTTTAATAATTTCCAGGTTTTTTTAGCTAACCCCCAAACAATACCGACTAATAATAAAATTAAGCTTAATAAAAAAACAACCAGGGGTAAGAAAACCAAAATAAGAGCAAGAATTTCCATAGACAGTTATTATATTTGAAAATATAAAAAAAGTCGGGTGATATACTGGGTTATGAATAAAATTGGTGTGATTGGTTTATCAGTAATGGGCGGAAATTTAGCCAAAAATATGGCGGATAACGGGATAATAACAGCAGTCTATAACCGAAGCGAAGAAAGGACCAAAGAACTGATAAAAGAGTATGGTGAAGGAAAAAACTTAATCCCCTTTTATGATTTAAAAAATTTTGTGAATTCTCTTGAAAAACCAAGAAAAATTGTATTAATGATCCAAGCCGGGGAAGCAGTGGACATGGTGGCTAATCAGTTAAAAGAGTTTCTGGAAAAGGGCGACATAATTATTGATGGAGGGAATTCTTATTTTAAGGACACGATTAGAAGAGAAAAAGAATTAAGCGAAGAGGGAATTAATTTTGTGGGGATGGGAATTTCTGGTGGCGAAGAAGGAGCCAGACGTGGACCATCAATGATGCCGGGTGGCAGTAGTGAGGCATGGAAAAATTTAGGACCAATTTTTGAAAAAGTTGCCGCCAGAGACTTCAAGGGATTGCCATGTATTACCTATATTGGCGAAAATGGGGCCGGGCATTTTGTCAAAATGGTTCATAACGCTATTGAATATATTGATATTCAACTAATTGCCGAAACTTATTGGATTATGAAAAGTGGTCTGCATATGAGTAATGAGGAGATGGCAAAAGTTTTTTCTGACTGGAATAATGGCCGGTTGAATTCGTATTTGATTGAAATTACAGCAAAAATTTTGGAGACAAAAAATGAAAAAGGAGAATATGTGTTAGATACAATTTTAGATACAGCTGGAAGCAAAGGAACTGGCAAATGGGCGTCGCTAGAAAGTTTAGAATTGGGGGTACCAGCAATGAGCATTGCCATATCAGTTTTGGCTCGATACATTTCTGATAAAAAGGAGGAAAGACTTAGAATTAGCGAAAGTTTTGAAAAGGCAACTGATGAAAAAATGACGGTGAGTATAGAAGAACTGGAAAAAACTTTATATACCACTAAAATTTTGGCTTATGCCCAGGGTTACGAATTAATGAAACAGGCAGCAACTGATTATCATTGGAATTTAAATTTTCAGGAAATTTCCCGAATTTGGCAAGGCGGATGTATTATTAGAGCTCAATTTTTAAAAGATTTAACGGAAATATTTTCCGATAATGTAGAAAATATAATTTTGGCGAAATATTTTAAAAAGGATATTAAAGAAAATATGGGAGTAGCGAGAAAAGTGGCTACGGCGGCAATAATGGCAGAAATCCCGGTGGCAGAAATTTTATCGACAATTTCATATTTTGATAGTTTAAAATCTCCTAAACTACCAGCTAATTTGATACAAGCTCAAAGAGATTTTTTTGGAGCACACACTTTTCAAACCGAAATCAACGGTGAAGCCAAACACTTTGAATGGAATTAGGATGTATATATAGTAATATTTATTACGATATTATAGACTCGGGCTATTAATTAAATTTACACGGTAAGGAAAATTCAAAAACCAAATTTTTGAAAGTAATTTTTAGTGTCTAATTTTGATTATAGAAAGCTTTTTAAAAAAAAGAAACTGTTGAATCTATTACCAATAAATATAAAATAGTTTTAATTTATAGGTTACTAAAATATCATTAAGCAGTATGAAAAAAACTCCTGAACTTTCAAATCATTCAATAAGTATTGAATCTTTTGGAGGAACAGAAGGTTTGGTGACTGGATCCTGTCACCGAGTTACCATTGATGATACTTTTTCTGTTTTAGTAGACTGTGGAATGTATCAAGGTAGATTTGAAGAAAGATCCAAAAGAGGCGTAAGGAGAAATTTTGAACCCATAAAACATATTGCTAAGGGGGTGACTCATGTTTTAGAGAGTCATGCTCATATCGACCATACCGGACGTTTACCAATGATTTATCGAGATGGATTTACTCCAACAATTTTAGCCACGGAGGCGACAGCTGCATTTATGGAACCGATGTTATATAACTCAGCCAAAATACAGGAAAATGAGCACCCTTCAAATCAGCTATATGAACGTCATGATGTAGAAAAAACGTTAAACCATATTAAGGTAGTAAAACCTTTTGAAACGATTCCAGTTGGACCAAAAAATCAAAGTAGAACTAGTACAGAATTTCTATTGAATGGTCATATTATGGGGGCATCATCGATAGTTTTAAGAGATCATAAACATGGAAAAACAATATTATTTACTGGTGATATGGGAAAACCAGAACAGTCTCTGTGTGGAGGTTATAATGATTTTTCCTATAGATATCCAAAAGATCCGATACAAACTTTGGTAATTGAGTCAACAAATTTTGAAAAAAATCCAGTGTCCTTTGAGGTAAAACAAAATGAATTTATTAAAACCATTAAAGAAGTTTGGGCGGGTGGTGGTAATCCACTTTTTCCAGTTTTATCTTTACACAGATCTCAAGAAATTATGGAAATGATTCATAATTGTCAAGAAAGTGGAGAAATTCCATCGGATTGTCGAATTATTATTGATGCCCCATTGGCAATGGAAGTTTTGGATACATTTAAAGAGTTGGGTCCAGATTTTTTATCAAAAAGATATGGAAATGATCCAGAATTTTATGCCACAGATGAAAGTAGTATTGGGAGATTTAATTTAAAAAGATTAATGGTGGTAAAGGAACACAAAGAATCCCAAATGACAGATCAATTGTATGCAAATTATGGCTACGGCGGTAAAGTAATTATTTTAGCTAGCGGTGGCATGGGTAATTATGGTAGAGCAGTAAATTACCTACATGGTAGTTTTGCAATGAATCCGAAAAATGCGGTTGTTTTGACTTGTTTTCAAGTTCCAGGAACCGAAGGTGCGGGAATATTGCACAGAGGGAAAATGGTAAACGGCAAGAGAGAAGGGGCTAGAGTCTTGAAAATTGAAGGTTTTACTAGCCATATAAGTGGACCAAAAGAGACCTTTGATTTTTTAGAAAAATTTAACCTTAGTCAACTGAACAGGGTTATTATCACCCACGGAAGAGATACCGCTAGAAATGCTATGGCCGAAGAGTTTAAACGAAGAGGCTACGGAGCAGAAATTGTGTTATCAAAGATAGGTCAAACCATTGAGGTTTAAATTTTAATCCAATTTAAAGAGCTCTCGATTCCTGGTTTCAAAGATAATTTTTTGAATCATTTGAGAATAGGTATAAGTCGGAAGTCCAAGTTTTTTTAAGAGACTTAAATCTTTTTTCTCCGAAAAATGTGCAGTATCATGATTATCAACCGGGCTAACTTTGACTCCAAACGGAGATAAAATGTCGTTGGCAGTATCGTAACGAGACTTTAAATCTTCAACAGCAACAGGAATTAATTGATTTTGAATATTTTTTTTAATTATTTCACTAACAACTTCCGAGAGATGTCCCAAATATGTTGGTTGAAATTTCCAGGAGGTGTCATATTCTGCAGGAGTACCTTCGTCTAAATTTTTTAATAAACGATTAAAAGGACGATCATTGACGGTATTGGGACTAAATCCAAGAATTAAAGAGGGGCGAAGAATTATCCAACCAGATTTATTTTCTTTAATAATTTGTTCTGAATTATATTTTGTCTTTCCATAAATATTATCCGGATTAAAAGCAGCAAAACTAGAGATATAAATAATTTTGGAATTAATTTTATTGGAAGCATCGACAATATAGCGAGTAGCTTTTTCATTTAAATCCAAAGCTTCTTTGGGATTAGCTTCGCACCAACGGGAATTAGCATTGGCGGCAACATCAACAATATAATTCGGTTTTTCCTTTTCCAAAACAGTGTCAACTTCGGCCTTATTGGTGATATCAAGCTTAATGAAAGATTTTGAGAGTGGTGAAGAATTGTAGGTCCCAACAAGATCAAATTCCTTGGACAAATCTCGGTAAACTCTAGATCCTACATAACTACTAGCCCCAGTAATTAAAATTTTCATTGTCGGGAATACTGGATTCGAACCAGCAACCTCACGCACCCCATGCGTGCGCGCTAGCCAATTGCGCCAATCCCCGGGTTACAGAGCTATTTTAACATTTTATCTTTTAATTCAGCTTGGTAGATTTTTTGACTATCTTTGATAATCCGATAAGCTTCACTACGATTACCCCAGCCCTTAATAATGGCATCTTTGCAGTTTTCTAGTCGTTTATATTCAGAGAAAAAATGTTCTACCTCTTTTAAGAAATGAGGAGAAACGTCTGAAAGATTTTTGTAATGATCATAAATAGGATTTCTCAACGGAACGGATAATATCTTTTCGTCGATTCCTTTGTCGTCTTTCATTAAAAGAACACCCAAGGGTCTAACCTCCATTAGACAACCACTAAATACCGGAGAGGTAGTAATTACCATAATGTCCAGATGGTCACCGTCGTCTGAGCGAGTTTCAGGAATAAAACCGTAATCGACAGGATAATGCATAAGGGTGTGTAAAACACGATCAAGTTTGATTATTCCCAATTTCTCATCGTATTCGTATTTATTGTAGGTGTCTTTGGGAATTTCAATAATAGCGTTAATTGTTTGGGGACTAGAGACCCCAATACTTATGTTTTCAAACATGGATGGAATAGTAGTATTAACCTTTAAAAAGAAGAAAAAGCAGAAAGGAACGTAAATATAAAGCTGCGTACTTAAATTTTGGGAGTGGTTTAAAAGCTAAAGCCCACTGGTCATAGACAGCTTGAAGTCTTTGAGAAATTTGTCGACCATCGTCGCCGACAAAATCCGAAGCGTTCAGGGGTTCAGAAAAATCAATCTTGAATTTGGGAAGTATTTGACCAACATGGGGAAGAATACGTAGAAAATCAGCAGTGGAAGTTCCCCTGACATGAGCCATAATTATTTTTGTTTTTTCCGGATATTTTAAATTTTTAATAATGTGACCAACGCCGGGTAAAAAGTCATGACCGTTTTTAGAACCACCAGCGGGAAAAATACCCACCACAGAACCTTCGTCAATTTTGTGAGTAGCCAGGGCAATGCTTTTAATGTTTTTTTGATGAGCAACTTCTTTGGAATATTCGGGAACGAAATGAATTTTTCTAAAAAGATTCATTTTCCAATCAGAGCCAACTTCTTCATCAAGACGATGGCCGATATAGACGGGAATAAGATGTTTATTGACTGCAGGTAAGACAGATAAAAGTCCATGCATAGCCACTAAATAAACTTTAGATCTGGGGGGGATGGCAGAGATAAGGAGCAAGACATCAGCCTGAGCGGGATGGTTGCAAATTAAAAGTACCGGATCATTTTTCAAGATTTTCTTGGTATCTTTGGAGATATTTATTTGAAAACCACTGGAGACATTTTTGACAATATCCTTGAAAGTAGGAGAAAGACCGTGAATTTTTAGATTGTGATTGATGGGTCGGAGGATCCTTTTGACTCCAAATGTTGAATATAAAGATCTGGGCATGACTTGATACTATAACAAATTTTTTGACCTCTTGCACTTTCGGGTTTTATTTGGGTATTATCTTTTTATGATCCAAAAAATAAATACTCCGGTATCGGTAATGATGGATTTTAACCATTGCCAGAATAAAATAAAACCGATACAAATTCAATGGAATAATCGGGATTTTAGAGTGGAGGAAATCGGAATGCATTACCAGTTTTTAAAAGGGAAAAAACTATATCATGTATTTTCAGTTAGCTCTAAGGGAATGTTTTTCAAATTAGTGCTAAATACGGAAAATTTATTTTGGAATTTAGAAGAAGTCAGCGATGGATTATCTGAGTAGTAGCGGTTTTAATGATAAAAAAGCGGAAAAAATGTTGATTGACATAAATTCCTGTTTTGCCAGTATCGAACAACAGGCTAATCCCCTATTGCGGGGAAAGGTAGTGGTAGTGGCGGCTTATAAAAACCAGAAAGCCTGTATTTTGGCAGCTTCAAGAGAGGCAAAAAAGCTGGGTATTAAAACCGGCTGGCGGGTAGGTGAAGCCCAAGGGATTTGTCCGGAGTTAGTGGTATTGACACCGGATGTGGAAAAATATCGTTTTGTAAACGGAGAATTGAAAAAAATATTATTGAGACACTCACCTAAGATACAGACAAAATCAATTGATGAATTCGCTGTTGATTTTAAGGATATTAATAAAGATTTAATGGAAGAAGCGATAAAAATAAAAAAAGAAATTAGGGAAGAAATAGGTGAATGGATAACAGTTTCAATTGGAATCGGGCCAAATATATTTTTGGCCAAGGTGGCTTCAAATATGCAAAAACCAGACGGATTAGTAATGATTGATAAAAATAATTTTTGGGAAAGTTATCAAAAATTAAAATTGACCGATTTACATGGAATTAACCTGAGAACTGCTTTTAAACTGGAGGTCAACGGGATTAAGTGTCCGTGGGATTTTTATCGAAAAAGTCGACAGGAATTAAAAAGCATTTTTAAGTCAGTAATAGCTGATTATTGGTACTGGCGACTACGGGGTTTTGAGATGGATGATAAGGAGAGAAAGTTCAAAAAAAGTTTTTCAGCAATATTTTCTTTAAAAAACTCAGCCAAAAACAAAAAAGAATTGGTGGGAGTAATTTATCAATTATGTTCAAAAATAGGACGAAGATGCCGACGGCAAAAAATGGGAGTAGGAGGGGTGGCCTGGTGGGGCGGAGGTAATTTACAAATTAGCGGTAAACTAAGAAGTCCGGAACAACTAATAAATGGTTGGGAAATTTTTTCTAAAATTTATCCGAAAATTCCTGAATTTAATGGCGAAATTAAAAAAGTAGTGGTAGTCATCTATGACCTAAAACCTCTTTGTTGGCAGAATGATTTTTTTGGAAAAAGAGAGAAATTTATGAGGGAAAGTGAGGTAGTAGAAGCAATAAATAAAAAATTCGGAGTGGGAACAATTTTTCCGGGGACAGTTTTAAATACCAAGATAATCCCTGATTTTATTGGTTTTGGACAGGTGAAATAAAAATGATATATTTAGATTACGGTCGTTATTAATCAATAGCGTGTGGTTCCCCGCTGGCTGGCGGGGAAAACGAGGAAGGAGGAAATCGAAAGTATCTGCGGGTACCTCCAGGTTGAGCCAACAACCTAAAAAAGTTTCTGAAAAGGAAATTTTGTTTGGTGACCGCCATTAAAATTTAATAAAAAATATGTGCGGTATTTTAGCTGCCTCTTATAAAGAGTCCCGGTCTTTAACGGATATTTCCAAATTGATTAAAAATATGGAATACCGTGGTTATGATAGTTGGGGTTTAGTGACATTAGGAGAAAAGGTTAAATTGTATCGAGCTCTGGGGATGATTAATAGAAAACAAATTGTAGGAAAAACAAAATTAGTTTTGGCTCATACCCGTTGGGCAACACATGGAGGGATAAAAATTAAAAACTGTCACCCCTTTTTTAGCTGTGATAAAAATATCTGGTTAGTGCATAACGGAATTGTTGAGAATTACACTAATTTAAGGATAAAAAATCACCGATATAATTCTGAAACTGATTCAGAAACAATGGTTCATTTTTTAGAAAAATATCAGGAAATTGAAAGTGGAGTGAGAAATTTGGCAGAAAAAATTAAGGGGAAAAATTCATTGGTAGTTTTTTCCGCCAGAGATAATAAATTTATTGGTTTTAGACGGGGTTCGCCGTTGATAGTAGGAAAAGGAAGTGGGGTGGGACAAATAGTTTCCGACAGCGTCGCCTTTGATAAAGGAATTGAAAAAATTTATCACTTGAATGATGAAGAAATGATAACAATTGATAGCCAGCAAAAAATTAAAATATTAAATTTATTGACTAATAAAGAGGTAAATGCTCAATGGGAAAATTTTTCTTTTAAAAAGCAAAACTACGCTAAATCCGGAGCAATGTATAGGGAATTAAAGGAAGGAGTAGAGGTAATAAAAAGAATCGATGAAAAAACGGGGTTGATTCGAGATTTTAAAAATGAGGTTTTAAGAGCTAAGGAAGTAATTTTACTAGGCTGCGGATCGGCGGGAGTGGCGGCGGAAATGGGAGCAAAATTGATTGCCTTGGAGCTTAAAAAAAGAGCCACCGCATACAGTGCCTCGGAAATCGGGGGATATATAGAAAGTTTTGATAAAAAGGCTTTGGTAATAGTACTGTCACAGTCAGGGGAAACCATGGATCTAATTGAAACAACGGAGATATTTTTAAAAAATAATTTTCAAGTCTTGGGATTAACCAATAATCCCCTATCAACATTGGCCAGAATGGTAGAAAAAAATTATCCCCTACTGGCTGACAAGGAGGTGGCAGTAGTGGCGACAAAGAGTTTTGTGGGCATGATTTATTGGTTTTTTAAAATATGTGGAATCCAGGAAAAAATGGAATTTAAAGAAAAGGAGGCAATAAAACTGGCCAAGAGATTGGTTAAAAGAGATAAATTGTTGATTATTGGCCGGGGAGAAAATTTAATTTTGGCAAAAGAGGCGGCCATAAAATTAAAGGAGGCTTGCTATATTCAATCGGAGGCAATAGGTGGTGGTGAGTTAAAACATGGAACACTAGCCCTGGTGGAAAAGGGTGTTTTGGTACTGGCCATCGGCAATAAACTAGAAAACGATATAGCAGAAATTAAAGCCAGAGGTGGAGAAATTTTAGAAATAAATAATAGTGGCATAATTAGCAATTTGTGGTCAATACAACTTTTAGCCTATTATTTGGCTAAATATCGTGGCATAAATCCAGACAGGCCTAGAAATCTGGCCAAAAGTGTCACCGTGAAATAATTTCTGCTATCCTATACTTCTAATGGTGACAGAAGTGGTGTTTGATATTGAAACAAAAAAAATATTTGATGATATTGTCGGAAGTAATCCGGCTGATTTAGGAATATCCATAATTTCTACTTATACTCGACAAATGGATAATAATTTTAATGAGGTAAGCGGTAAAATGGAGAGTTTTTTTGAGGAGGATTTTCCAAAAATGTGGGCTTTATTCTCTAATGTCGACAGAATAATTGGTTTTAATTCTCTACATTTTGATGTCCCGGCGGTGGCGGCTTTGGCACCTTATGATTTCAAAAAATTGAAACATTTCGACATTATGGATCACATTAAGAATGCTCTAGGTTTCCGACTAAGTTTAAATGCAGTCGCATCGGAAACTTTAGGACACACCAAAATCGATAATGGTCTAAACGCAGTTTACTATTGGCAGGAACATTCAGAGGAATCTTTGGCTAAATTAAAAAAATATTGTGAAATGGATGTAATGGTCACCAAAGAAGTTTACGATTATGGTCTAAAAAATAAAAAATTAAAATACAAAGATAAATGGAATACACCACGGGAATTGGAAGTTGATTTTTCTTATCCTAAAATTGCCGAGGCCCCACAAATGGGATTATTTTAGATCTTTTGGAGTAACAATTACTCCTTGCCATTTGTCGTCTTTTAACATTTCTTGGTATTTATTCCACATTTTTGGGGCTTTTTTCTTCATTTTTTGTGATATTTCCTGAAACATAGTTTTGCAGCCCTGTTCGTTTAAAATTCCTTTGGCCATAATATGGGCAATAGTATCTTCGGGGTTGGCATCCATTTCAATAATATTTTTTCCAAGAGCAATTAATAAATCAATAGGATTATCGGTTTTAACAATTTCCCGATTAACTAAATTTAACCCTCTGATAACACGGGCCTGAGTCCGATCTTGATTGTTTTCCCCCCGACCAAATTGTTCAATTAGAATCCGAGGAATAGCATAACCCCAGGGGGTACTAAGGGGTGACATTTCACTCCAAAAACTTTGAGGAACATTATCTTTGGAAATACCTAAATCGGGATTTTCTCCGGGTAGGCGCTCAGTAGGTTGAAGTAGATTAAAATACAAAGGAAAATTGTGTTTGGAAGCAACATCAATTAGATAACCAAAGGTAAAATTACATTCAGCATATCTTTTTTCTGTCCATTCTGGGCCATAATCCTTCATCACCTGATCTGAGACCGGACAAGCGTGGGACCAAGCCATTTGATGAGCTCTATCTCTAATGTCAGGGATATCTAAATATCTATCACCATGATCACCTAAAAAAGTTCCTACTCCAAACTTGCGCCCATATTTTACATCGACCTCTTTTGGCATATCAAATTATATCATTTATCTTTGTTAGAAAACAAACTTAACACCGCCTGGCTGATTCTACCAAGATAAACTTCTCCACCAAGACTGGCATTTTCAATTGTCTTTGGATATAGTTTTAAAATCTTTATTCCTAATTTTCTTTCTCTATCCTTTTTAATATTAATTTTGTCGGGGTTATTGTTGGTAGTGAGATCGATGGGATACCAGGTGTCTCTCCTGGGAATATATAACCAAAAATCAATACCATCAGCATCTTCCTCTGGAGTAGCTCTGGCAATAGCAGGTGTTTTATCTTTTCGAGGATCATTTTTACGAAAATCATTTGGAACCTCCGGAACGCCAAGTTTTCCCATAGCAGTCAAAAATTTTGTTTCCATTTGCTGACCAAAATTATTTTCAGTACATAGCCAACTTTTTGGTTCCCCCTGATTTACCATATCCCGTTATATCACAATATCTGACCAGAGAGGTCTTCGTTTTTATCGCTTTTATTTAAAACGTAAACATCGGCTTTGAAATCATCATTGCCCACAAACTCGGCCTCACCGCGAAGAATAGCTTCGTAAGAGCGACAAGCCCGGCATCCCTGCTCACCATGAGGACAATCAAATTTTCCCAATGATTTTTGAAGTTTCATTCGTTTGGCAATTTTGAGAATTTTTTCCTCGGCCTCTTTTAAATCCGGCAATTTTTTGGGGGTTAATTCATCACTACTGTCTAAATACCAATATGATGCGGCAGTGACCTGGCGGTTCTGACAATTGTGAACTAAAAGGCTATAAATAGGTAATTGGAGAGAATCCTCCCCTTCTTCGTGACGACTGGTTTTAAAGTCAATAATTTCCACGCTGTCAGTATCGGAATAATATTTCAACCAATCTATTTTGCCGCAAAGAATAATATTGTCGTCTTCTGAAAGCCAATAATGAGGCAAATCCATATTAATTTTGACGGCTAATTCTCCTAAAGGACCGGGGTTTTTGATAACCCGACGAATCATTTCTTCACCACGAGTTTTGTATTTGTATTCGGTATCTTTGTCAAAGAAACCGCCATTTTTACCGGAGACTTTTTTCCATGCTCGTTCAAATTTATCCAATAAAGGTTCACTAAAACGAAGATCGGTTTTAATTTCTGAAAGCGATTCTACTACCTCGTGAACAGCCTGACCAAGAGCTAGGGGGGGTGACATTAGTTTTATTTTGTGACCGGTTTTGGGATCTTTATAAATATTTTTCAAATAGTAGGCCTGGGGGCATTCTAAAAAAGACGAGATTGAAGAATGAGAGACCCAAAGAGCGGTATATTTATCGGACATAAGGACATTATATAGATTATTTGGGTAAAATTCGGGATTAAAACTAGGCCTAAATTTAGGTTATAATTTAGATATGACACAAATGAGACTTAATAAATTTTTGGCTCAAGCCGGAATGGCTTCTAGACGTGGGGCTGATCGACTAATTGAACAGGGTTTAGTGACAATTAATGGCAAGATAGCAACACTAGGTGAAAAAGTTAGTGGTAAAGAAAAAATTTTGATTGAAAATCAAAATGTGAAAGCGGTCGAAGAAAAAGAATACATCATGCTCTATAAACCAGTTGGAATAGTTTCTACAGCCAGTGATGAACAAGATCGACAAAAAGTGGTTGATTTGGTTAAAAGCAAAAACAGGTTATATCCCGTGGGACGATTGGACATGGATTCAGAGGGGTTAATTATTTTAACTAATGATGGCGATTTGGCACTTCGACTAACCCACCCCAAATTTCATCTGGAAAAGGAATATGAGGTAACTACTGACAAAAGTATTGAGGGGAGAAGAATTAACACCGGGATAAATAAGATAACTAAAATGAGAGGTAATAAAATGACAATACTAATGTATGAAGGAAAAAAGAGACAAATTAGAAATATGTGCTGGGAGGTAGGACTAAGGGTAAAAATACTAAAAAGAGTGAGAGTGGGTAGTGTTAAACTCGGGGATTTACAACCCGGGGAGTATCGAAATTTAACTCCCCGGGAAGTTGTTGAACTTAAGCGACTTTAACTTCTATTTCTTTGGCTTTGGCGGTTTCAGCGACAGCAGCAGAAATGGTAATGACACCATTTTTGACTTTGGCTTCAAGGCTTTTGGTATCGATAGGACGGGGTAAGTAAGTAGTGTATTCAAATGAGGAAACTTTGTTCCATTGATGAATGATTTTCTTACCTTTTTTTTCGATGTCCTTGTCTTCGGACTTGGCTGAAATTCTAAGCACGCCATCTTCGTAGGTAACTTTTATTTTATCTGAAGTAATACCCGGAACAGCGGCTTCAACCATAACCTTGTCCCCTTCTTCATAGACATTGAGACCGTTGGTCATCTTTGTCTCCGGCCATTCATCTTCGTCCCAAAGAAAGGGTTTAAAATCAATTAATGGTTTGAAAGGATAGTAGTGCATATAGCCTCCATTTATTAATTAATTTATAATCAATTAGCAATATAATATATTGACTGCTAGCTGTCAAGATATCAAGTGCTAATATGTTATATTAAATTCATGAATAAAAAAATTTGCCTGGTTTTAGGTGGAGGCGGATCAAAAGGTTTGGCACATATTGGGGTAATAAAAGCTTTGGTGGAAAATGATTTTGAGATAACTCAAATTGCCGGAACTTCGGCCGGGGCATTGATTGGAGGTATTTATGCTGCTAATCCAGGGATTGGCAATTTGGAAAAAATTGTTGAAGGGATTGGATATTTAGAACTAATAAAAATACTTGTAGATTGGCCAATTAGAAGTGGACTGGTGAAGGGAGAAAAAATGGAAAAATTTTTGGATAAAATCTGTGGTCAACAAAGAATTGAAAACTTGCCGATAAAATTTAGAGCCGTCTGCTCCGATGTGGTAAAAGGAGAAAAATTTGTATTTAGTGAAGGTAAATTAGCCACAGCAATTAGAGCGTCCTGCGCTATTCCGGCAATATTTTCACCAATAAAATATGAAGGAAAAATTTTAATTGATGGTGGAGCAGTAAATCCGATTCCGGTTTCAGAGGTTAACCCAAAGGCAGAAGAGAAAATTGTTGCGGTGGGACTCTATAGTATGATATTTCCAAAAAATTTTAAAAAATTATCCAAGGCAACTCTACCCCAAGTGGCTTATTCCTCGATGCAGGTAATGGTCAGACAATTATCTTTGCGTGATTTAGAAGCGGCAGACGTAAAAATATTACCCATGGTAGAAGATATTAACGTCCTAAATTTTGTAAAAGCAAAAAAATATATTGAGATAGGCTATGAAACAACAATGAAAAAGATACCGGAAATTGAAAAGTTATTTAGCTGATTTTTGCCAAAGTTCCCGACTTACGGGACCAAGATAAGAGTTGACTTGTTTTTGCTGATAACCAAATGATTGGAGACGGGAAACATAATCAAGACCATGGATTTCACTGACATAAGGAATAACAGTAATTTCCGAATCAGTAGGAATGTCCTGAGATAAATCGTGAACCCTAATATCGGGACGATAATAGTGGACTGGGTCGGCAGCGGAAACAATCATGTAAATGTCCCGGGGAAGGGTAGAACTCATTTGTCGCCAGTTTTCCCGATGAAAAGATGGAATAAAAAGATATATAAGGGAAAATGTTAGAAATATAAAAGAGTAAAAATAACTTTTTTCCAAAATTAAAACTAAAATCGGAATTAAATATAAAAAACGAAAATACTGAAACATAGGGGTAAATAAGGAGAATACTAAGCCAACAAAAAGACTGCACCAAAAAATAAAAGCCAAGGTACGACGATTGAATGATTTTTTTATGATCAAAAACCAAAAAGGCAGAGCAGCAATAAGAGCGATAAGATAATAAATCCATTTGGGATAAAAGGAAATTCGGCCAATTACAAATTTGATTAAAATTAAAAAGAGATTTTTAAGACTCACCGGACCTAAAACTGAAGCCCAATTTTTAACACTAACCAGGAGTAATTTTGAGGTTTGTTGTTGGAGTAATAAAAGTGGTGACAAAATTAATAATGATAAAAACGGAGCTAAAGAATAGATAAAAAATTGACGATATTTCTTTTGAAAAAGCCAGTACAAACTAATGGTGGCAAAAAAGAAAACTGAGCCGTAAAAAGTTGCCAATGATAAAAAAGTAAAAAGATAATATAAAAATATTTTTTGTTTTTTAAAGGCTAAAAAAGCACAAAAAACCAGGAGGGTCACTAGAGAATACATGCGGGCTTCTTGGGAATAATAGAGATAGAGCGGATTTAGGGCTAGTAGTACTGAAGACCAAAAACCAAAAAATCTGAAAACCAAATAAATAGTAATTAAAGAAAAGATGACTGAGGGAAAACGTAGAGAAATTTCACTATAACCAAAGACAGAAGTCCAGGCTTTAAGAGTCAAATAAAAAAACGGCGGATGAAAATCAGAGGGAGAAAATTTGGTAACGATATCAGAATATGAATAATTTTTGGCAACTTCGGCGGAAATAGCTTCATCGAGCCAAAGGGATTGGTTTAGGGAAACTAGTCTGAGTAAAAAAACAAAAATAATAAAAATTAGGAATTTTTTAGTCACGTTTTATGGAAATATGTTACACTTTTTTATGATAAATTTCCTCAAAAGAAACTGGGCGGTGATGGTCTTGGTTATCATTGGGCTTTGGTATTTTAAAAATAATTTTCTAAACCAACGCTATTCTACCAGCACAATTCAATCAGATTACTCGACTATGTCTGCTGGAAGCGGTGTGTCGTTGGGCAAAATATTGAATCCAAGTAGTGCAAATTATTATTCTACCAGGCAGGTAGCACCATCAGAGAGTAGCAGTCGGTTGGTAATTCAGGACACTAGCTTGTCTTTGCAAGTAAAGGACGTTTCGGGAAGTATTAATGAAATCGAAAATACTGCTAAGAATTTTGGTGGTTTTCTAATTAATTCGCATTTATCAAAACCGGAAATGGCAGCTAGTGGAAATATTTCCATTAGGGTTCCCGAGGATAAGAGAAAAGAGGCTATGGAAGCCTTTAAAAAAATGGCGGTGAAAGTGGTTTCAGAGTCAGTAAATGGCACGGATGTAACTGATCAATATTCTGATTTACAGGCACAATTGGATGTTTTACAAAAAACAAAAGCTAAATTTGAAGAAATTTTGGACAAGGCTAGTGCAGTTAGAGATTTACTTGAAGTGCAACAACAGTTAATTTCTATCCAATCACAAATTGATAGTGTTAAAGGACAACAAAAATATTACGAACAAACAGCTAAATTGAGCAAAATTACCATCTATTTATCGACTGATGAATTAGCTCTACCATATGCACCTACAAATGAGTGGAGACCAACGGTAGTGTTTAAAGAAGCGGTCAGATCTTTGATAAGTACAATTAGAGATATTGGCTCGCTAGTTATTTGGCTAGTAGTCTTTTTGCCGATAATTATCCCTGTTTTTTTTATCATCAGATATATCAAAAGAAAGAGGAATATCAACAAATAAATCGGGTATAATAAAAGCTTCCTATGAATAAGAAAGCTTTGTTCACTATTTTTTTAATTATCCTGACGGATATTATTGGCTTTGGGATTATCATTCCTCTACTACCAACAATTAGTGCTGACTTGGGGATAAAAGGTGTGGCTTTGGGATTATTAACAGCTTCTTATGCACTGGCGCAATTTATTTCTTCGCCAATTTTAGGTAATTTATCAGATAAATTTGGCCGAAAACCAATTTTGGTTTTTAGTAAGGCAGGGACAGTTTTGGCTTATGTAATGCTAGCCTTTTCTAAAAGTTACTACTTAATTTTATTGTCTCGTTTGATTGATGGTTTTACCGGAGGAAATATTCCCGCGGCTAGAGCCTATATCAGTGATGTGACTACTAAGGAAAATCGAGCCAGAGGAATGGCAATTATTGGGATATCTTTTGGATTGGGATTTATCTTGGGACCGGCTTTGGGAGGAATATTTTTTAGTATTGGAAAATCAAAAACATTACCGGCACTGATCGGAGCCGGATTGTCATTGCTGTCTTTAGTCCTAACTCAATTATTTTTAGACGAAAGTCATCGAATTGAAAAAGATACATCAAAAAATAGAAATTTTTCGATAAAAAACTTTTTTAAGATATTTAAACACCCGGAAATTCAAAGGATTTTAGGAGTAGTTTTTGTGAGTACAATGATTGTCTCCGGACTGCAGACAACCTTGCCATTTTTTGCCGATAAATTATTTGGATTTACCACTGAACAAAATAGTTATATGTTGATATATCTTGGAGTGTTGGGTTTGATTACACAAGGGTTTTTGGCAAGGAAAAAGTTTAAAAATACCGATTTTATGGTTAATTTAGGATTGATATTGTTGGCAATTGGAATAATTTTAATGGCTATAATCCCAGTGGTTGCAGGATTGCTGATAGTTTTAGGAATATATTCGGCAGGGAGTGGATTAATTCAGATATTTTTACCGACCGCACTATCAACTACCAGTAGTACTGATCCTGAAGGAGAAATTATGGGGGCTTATGAGGGAGTAAGCTCTTTGTCTCGGGTTATTGGCCCAGCAATTTTTGGAAGCTTAGTGCTAACCATTCCCCGACAAACATATTTTGTTAGCGGAGTAATAATGTTGATACTTCTGATTTGGTTTAAAGGCCATAAGAACTGAGGGGACCATTGCCAACTCTAATTCTTGGTAAGATGAAACGTTGAGCTTTGCAGAGAATTGAACCGTGCGTAGTGGTAAAGGCAAGTTGGTAATTTAAATCAGTTAAAATTTTTTGAGCATCGTTGCTAGGATTACCATAAGGATAAGCAAAGACCTTGTCCGGATTTAGACCATGTTCTGATAATTGGGTATCAGCCAAGGAGATTTCTTTTTTTAGCACTTCAGAACTACCGCTGGAGGCGTGATGAGACCAGGTATGATTGCCAAAATAAAGCAAGGATTTCATCTGGCTAATTTCATCCCAGTTTAAGTAATCCGGGACATTCATTAAGCCAGTAGGGGTAAAAATCACTGCAGAATAATTAAATTCTTTTAAAATTGGAAAAGCATTAAAATAATTGTCTTCATAGGCATCATCCAGAGTAATCATGACTGATTTTTGAGGCAATGCTACCCCATTATTAAAGAAATTAATTAAATCTTTAGGAGAGATAACTGAATAATTTTTGTCCTTTAAATATTGGAGATGCATTTTAAAATATTTAGGATCAACTGAAAGTGATTGTTGATGTTGTTTTTTGGCATTAGCTTCAGTTTGGATGTGGTGATACATCAAAACAGGCACTTGAACACAGGGGCCATATTTAGCATTCATCAGAGAAAAACTAATTTTTACCGGAGTGGGACTAGGGCTTGGAATAGGACTAGCTATTGGGGTGAGTAATGGATCAATAGTAGGGACCTTGTTGGTGGAAAATGATGATTGACGAGACGGAAAAATAATAAATAGAACTAGCTCAAAGACAACAAAAGCCAAAATTAAGATAAAAAAGCCGCGACGTTTATTCACAACTTGGAATTATACTAAGTTATGTTAAAATGGGAAATACCCGAAGTAAACCCAAAACAAAATATGAGTAATGAACCACTAGCCGCCATGTTAAGACCAAACAATCTAAAGGATTTTATTGGCCAAAAACATCTAGTGGGAGATGGTAAACCATTGCGAATTGCTATTGAAAATCATCAAATTTTTTCAATGATTTTTTGGGGTCCGCCGGGGGTGGGTAAAACCACTCTAGCTAGAATCATAGCTAAAGAGGCACAAGCAGAATTGTACGAACTATCGGCAGTATCAGCAGGGAAAGATGATATTAAAAAAATTTTGGGCTCACCTCTGGGTAACCAAAGCGGACTGATAAAAAAGATTTTATTCTTAGACGAAATTCATCGTTTTAATAAGGCGCAACAAGATTTTTTACTACCTTACGTGGAGTCTGGGGCTCTGACTCTGATTGGAGCCACTACCGAGAACCCCTCGTTTGAAGTGATTGCCCCCCTACTGTCGCGATGCCGAGTCTTTGTGCTCAACGAATTGTCGACTGAAGAAATGGAGGAAATAGTTAAAAGATGTGCCAAAATTTTGAAAACTAAAGTTGATAAAAAAGCTAAGGATTGGCTCGTAAGTATGGCCAACGGTGATGCCAGACAAGCGATTACCATTATTGATAATGCCTATACTCTATACAAAGATCTTAAAGTGGAGAATCTAAAAAATGCTTTGCAAAATTCATTTTTGCGATTTGATAAAAAGGGCGAGGAGCACTACAACACGATTTCGGCATTTATAAAATCGATGCGGGCCAGCAATGTGGATGCAGCACTTTATTATTTGGCGCGGATGATTGACGCGGGTGAGGATCCAAAGTTTATTGCCAGACGCATGGTGGTTTTTGCCTCTGAGGATATTGGAATTGCCTCTTCTTCGGCTCTACTGGTAGCCAACGCGGTGTTTAGATCGGTAGAAATTATTGGCTATCCGGAGTGTCGGGAAAACCTGGCTCATGGGGTGGCATATTTGTGCAAGGCACCAAAGGATAGGTCGGCTTACGAGGCATACCTTCGCGCCCTAAAAGATGTCAAAACTTATGGCAACCTGCCAATCCCCCTCAATCTTCGCAACGCCGAAACAAAGTTGATGGAGGACCTGGGCTATGGACAAGGTTACGAAAAATATTCCAAAGAATCTTTACTGCCGGAGAAAATAAAAAATAATAAATATTTTAGAGAGAAGAAGAAATGAGAAAACATAATATTTTTATTGATGAATTTGGAACTTCTGATATAAAAAATTATAAATATTCACCCATATTCACAGTGATTGGCTTAGTTATAAGTGAAAACTCAAGAGGTAATTTCAATACTGATTTTAAAGAATTAAAAAAAATACATTTTGGTTCTAAAGACTATATTATCCATAATTCAGAAATAATTAGACACTTAGGGACTCAAGAGAAAATTAAAAAATTTTCTACTGATTTAAAAAAATTTTTAAATAAATATATATTCTTTGTTTTATATGTATCAACAGATAAAGAAAAAGCTTTTAGATTAGGATGGGATAAAGTGACACTTCTTAACAGAACATATAGAATACTTCTGGGTAATTTGATTAAATTTCTGATAGCCAAGAACTTACAAGGTCAAATTATTAGTGAGGCAAGTAATGTTGAACAAGACATCACCATATATAAAAATATGTTTCACTATTGTACCAACGGCTTAAATAGGCTAGATATTTCACCAAAAGAAATTAAATCACATCTAACATCAATCAGTTTTGTTACAAAATTAAATAATGATTCTGAAGAACAAGTTGCTGATCTTTATGCTTCTTGTCCTAGAATACTGAGTAATTTAAAAAACAACAAAACTAAAAAAGAGGATCTAAACGACGTACAGAAGGTATTGATTGCTAGTCTCGAAAAAAAATTGTTTATTGGTAATGCAGTAAAAAAGCAGAAAATTAAACTTTATAAAGAAATAAATCCAAATGTCGAACTACCGTAAAAACTATAAAAACCGGCTAGCGGACGATTGGTCACACTTACCGGTTTCCTTATCAGTATTATAACAAAGTTATTTTAAAAATAAAACTGAAATATTAATATGCTCACGAAGGTAAATGAAATTGTTGCAAAGAGTGTGCTGACGAAGTCGGGATTGCCGGGGAGTGATTATGTAGTGAATCCTTACAACGGTTGTCAATTTGCCTGCATGTATTGCTACGCCGCACAGATTGCGAGATGGAAACACCCGGGTGAAGAATGGGGATCTTTTTTGGACGTGAAATTAAATGCAGCGGATTTATTAAAAACAGAATTAGAAAAACAGGAAAAGAAATTTAAGTCTAAAAACTTTGGCACAATATTTTTTTCATCAGTAACCGACCCATACACAGGGATGGAAGCAAAATATCAACTGACGAGAAAATGCTTGGATGTACTGGCTGATTTTGGATATGAGGGGGAGATAAGTGTGCAAACAAAATCGGGATTAATCATCAAGGATATCGATGTTTTAAAAAGATTAAAAAAGGTCTCGGTCGGATTTACAGTGACGACTCTTGATGACAAAGTGTCGAGATTTTTGGAAGTGGAGGCACCACCAGTGTCGACTAGAATTGAGGCCATAAAAAAGTTAAATGAGGCGGGAATTTACACCTATGCTTTTATTGGCCCAGTACTCCCCTACTTTATTAAAAGCAAAAATGAAATAAATAAACTACTTGATGAATTACAAAAGGCCGGAGTCAAAGAAGTATGGTTTGAACATATTCATTTGAACAATGGGATAAAAGCGAGGCTTTTTGATTATTTAAAACAGGAAGATCCAGAAATATTAAAGGAATTTGAGAAAGCCGATAATGCCGAATATAGGGAGGATTTAGAGAAAATAATTTATGGTTGTCTTGAAGGACGAGGATTAAAATTGGGACTGGGGAAAATTCTTTACCATAGAGATTTACCAAAGAAAAAATAGATTATATATTTAAATAATATGAAACTATTACTAACTTCGGCTGGATTATCAAACCAATCAATTATTGAGACTTTGGAAAAACTTTTAGGAAAAAGTGCCAAGGGGGTAAAGCTAGCATTTATCCCGACTGCGGCCAATGTCGAAGAGGGAGATAAAAGCTGGATGATTGATGATTTAAATAATTTTATAAAAGCAGGATTTGAGGTGGATATTGTGGATATATCGGCAGTATCAAGAGACATTTGGATGCCAAGATTACAGAACTCCGAGGTGTTATTTTTTGGTGGTGGAAATACATTTCACCTAAAACGCTGGATGAAGGAATCTGGTTTACAAGATGAGTTAACAGAGCTATTAAAAACTAGGATTTACGCCGGGATTAGTGCCGGCAGCTGTGTTGCCGGACCAACAATTTTTAACTCGGTGCAAAATTTATTTGACGAGACATATGATTTGGAAATTAAAGAAGGGCTGGGGTTGGTAAATTTCCAAATTGTTCCCCACTTAAATTCACCATATTTTGAAAAAATTAGAATTGAAAATTTGGAGGTGGCCTCAAGAGATATTGTCGAACCGGTTTATGTAATTGATGATCAAAGTGCAGTGGTGGTGGATGGAGAAAATGTTGAAGTGGTATCCGAAGGAACATGGAGAAAATTTAATTAAAGTTATAAATTAAAATAAATATGCTTGATATAAATAAAGTTTTGACTGTATTAAAAAATAATAATTTAGCCGTGCTTTCAACTGCCGATTTGTCGGGTAAAAGTGAGTCGGCGGTAATGGCCTATTCAGTACGAGACAATTTAAATATTCTAATGAGTACTGAAGAAGATTCGAGAAAAATGAAAAATATTTTGGTTAATGATAAGGTATCAGTAATTGTGGGAGGACTAAAGGGTGATGCATCATTACAAATTGAAGGAAAGGTTAGGGTTTTAGAGGGCGAAGAAAAAAGCCAGACGATTCAATTTATGTTGGCACAACATCCGGAATTAAAAGAATATGGAATAGAGTCAGGAACAATTTTTGAAATCAAACCTAACTGGATTCGTTTTATTGATTATTCGCAAGAACCAGCGACAGAGGAGATAAATTTATGACAGATCAAGATTTCATGAAAATAGTCATCAAAAAAGGAAACGAGCGGTTGGCGAGAGGTGAATCGCCAAATTTGTCGATAATAGTAAAGGACAATCAAATAGTTGCTGAGGGACATAGTACTGTAGGTATCTTTGAACTATCGGGACATAACGATTTGAATTGTATAAACAACGCTTGTAAAAAATTACAAACATATAGCCTGACTGATTGTGCAATGTATAGCACTATTGAACCCTGCTCGATGTGCCTTGGCTGTGCTGCTTGGGCGGGTTTAAATAAAATAGTTTTTGGAGCTTTCCAAGAAGATGTTCCCGAAAATCGCTATGAAATTAGCGACTACCACGCTATTGAACATGCTAAAAGATTGCATCCTAATGGTAAAGACATGGAAATAGTTGGAGGAGTGATGAGAGAAGAATGTAAAGAATTGATGAAGGATGTTAAAAACTGGATATTGCAAAAATGAAACAAGAGAAAGGGGAATTTAGTCGTAAAGTAGTGAAATTGGCACTACAAATTCCACCCGGTAGGGTGACAACCTACGGTTTATTGGCAGCGGCAGCCGGAGGACATCCAATGATGTCTCGAATGATTACCCATATTTTAGGGAAATCGACTGAAGTAGATAAAATTCCTTTTCATCGAATCGTCTATTCTAATGGCAAAATTTGGTTTGACCCTGAACATAATAAATGGCGGGATAAGTTGTATAAAGAGGAAGGAATTAAAGTTGATAAAAATAATAAAATAATTGATTTTGAAAAAATAATTTATACTTTTTAAATGTATTTTGTATATATTTTGCAATGTAATGACAATACCTTGTATACCGGGATAACTACGGATTTGGAAAGACGGGTAAAGGAGCATAACCACTCTAAAATTGGGGCAAAATACACCAAGGCTAGACGTCCAGTAAAATTGATTTACTCAAAAGAATTTGCCAATAGGTCTGAGGCACTAGTCGAAGAAGCCCGAATAAAAAAACTGTCCAGAAGTGAAAAATTAGACCTTTTCAGGAAATAGTTTTCCTTTTGGTTTATGTATTTGATCCCCGACGGAAAAATTTTCCCAAATATCTCTGGATAGGGAAATATTTCTGTCTCTCCCTTGCTTCATTTTAACTACAAGATAGTAGGAATCTCTCTCTTCATCGGTGTCAAAATCTTTGTAAGTATTGGCTTTTTTATCAATAACTTCACC
Organism: uncultured Gammaproteobacteria bacterium; assembly: GCA_964556795.1. Taxonomy (GTDB): domain Bacteria; phylum Patescibacteriota; class Microgenomatia; order UBA12405; family UBA12405; genus UBA12158. Next base: position 37,548 of record CAZKWZ010000002.1, read on the forward strand.
GTACCAATCTTCGTTTTTTGATTTTAAAATCAATCTAACTATAAAACCAATAAAGGCAACTATTAACAACAAACTAAAACCAAAAAACACAATCAAAGGACCAAAGACCACTGCTTTTTCCATAGCTTTATTTAATTAATAAAAGCTTTGAACAATATAATTATACTTTCTTATTTGAGAAAAACAAAAAAAACGGGATAATAAGACTATGGAAATTTTAAAAGATGCAATAAAAATTGACAGAGGAAAGGATAGTCAGGTTTATAAAAAGGGAGAAAATGTAATAAAGGTATATTCGGAATTGAGTATGAATAAATTAATTGAATATAAATTGGTGACAGAAAGAGCAAAACAATTACTAGATGGGAGAAAAATAGAATCACCATTTGGAGAATTGACAGTAGTAGTTAACCCAATAACTGAAATAGATGAATTTGAAGATGGGGTTTATGCTATTAGTCCATTTGTTGAAGGTAGGAATGTACAAGAACTGCTCAACAACGATACTATTGATCAACAGACTTTTAATCAATTTTCAAACGTTCTTGATCCACTTTCTGTGGAATTAATACAAGAAACACAGCACCGGGGAATATACATTATCCCCTACAACACAAAAATTACTGAGGACGGACATTTGGTAATAACTGACATTTGCAGAAGGGTTGGTGAACTAAAGGTTATATAAAATTTATCGATAAAAAATGATAACTAACACTATTCATCTTGAAATTATTAAAAAGCTGGAAAAATATAAGGACAGTGGGGACAAAAAAAACAATGAATGGGTACAACATTACCTTGGAAGTAATAAGCCAACGTTAGGGATTAAATCAAGTGAAATGGTAAAGATGGCCAAAGAAGTGGTCAATGAAAATAAATTTGATCAAAAAATTTTAAAGGAACTTTTGGACTCTTTGTACTCTAGAGCCACGACCTTTGCTGAGATTGATATGGCGGCAAGAATTCTGGGAGAGGTACCAAAGCTAAGACGGGAGATGGAACCGGAAAATTTAGATTATTGGCTGAATTTTACCCATGGTTGGGCGGAAGATGATTTACTGTGCCAGTCTAATTTTAGCGGTAAAGAATTATTAGAGAATTGGTCAAAATGGGAAAAAATGTTGACACGATTTGCCGACGACAAAAACGTTAATAAAAGACGAGCGAGTATGGTTTTGTTGACCAAGGCATTGAGGGATTCCGATGATAAAAGGCTATCGGAACTGGCTATAGCTCAGGTAGAGAAAATGAAATGGGAAAAAGATATTTTGATAACTAAGGCAGTGTCCTGGTTGCTTAGGTCGATGGTTAAATTTCACAAAGACGAGGTGCTAGATTATTTGGAAAATAATCAGGAAACTCTACCAAAAATCGCTTATCGGGAAGCATATAAAAAAGCGACAACTGGGAGAAAGAACGGATAATTAAACCCACCCTACCCTCCCTTAAAAAGGGAGGCAAAAACATTTTTATATAAATTATCATCTTTTTAATGGGCAGAAAATAAATTATCTTTAAAATAAATTAAGAATTATTAATAATAAAAACCCCCCTGTTACGGGGGATTTTAGGTTCTGATAAATATATCCTTAGCGAATAACCACTTTGGATTTGCTTAACAAAGTAGCAAACCAGGAATCAATAGCGTCATTCTTGGCTTCACTAATTAATTGAGCTTTGGCTAAAGCTTGGAGTTTTTCTTTGGTATAAGTACTAGGTAAAAGTGATTTATTTTTGGTTAAATAATCATCAATTTGGGCCTGAGTAACATCAATTTGGGGATTGGCCAATTTTTCTACCATTTTTTGAAGACGGATTTGATGTTCTAAATCAGTCTTGGTCATACCTTCAGCGGTCAGAGCGGCATCAAGAGTTTGACCCTGACTTTTAATTTGGGCCTCAACACTAGCAATTTCAGAGGTAATTTCCTCTTTGGTAATGGAAATATTCTTTTTGGCGGCTTCCTGATAAACCAAAGCCTCGTTGGTCATTTGTTTGATAGTTTGTTTTTTATCTAATCTTTCAAGATTTTGCCAATAGGAGATACGGGAAATAGGTTTACCATTAACAGTAGCAACAATTCCAAAACGATAATAAGCATAGACAGCAGCAATAATAAGAATTAGGGCAACAATAGGGAAAAGACTTACTTTACGGATCGGGGTTTCAACGATAGGAGTCTCAACCGGAGTAACATTTTTGGCGACTTTAGCTACGCTTTTTGTTGTTTTTTTCATGAAAAGAGTATAACACTAGTTTTTTCTGAAATAAAAGTATTCAGCTAATATTCAGTTTAACTTCTATAATAGTCAGTATGAAAATACTTTTAGTCGAGGACGAACATCGAATTGCTCAGTCAATTAAAAAGGGATTAGAACAAGAAAGAATGGCAGTAGATGTGGCCTATGACGGAATTGAGGGTTATGACCTGGCCATAGATGAGGAATATGATTTGATAATTTTAGATTTGATGTTGCCAGGGATGAACGGTTTAGAAATTTGCAACAAACTTAGACAAAACAAAAAAGAAACACCTATTTTGATATTAACGGCCAGGGGTCAAGTTGAAGATAAGGTAGAGGGATTAAATATGGGTGCTGATGATTACCTGACTAAACCCTTTGCATTTGAGGAACTGCTAGCCCGGATTAGAGCTCTGGTACGTCGACCAAAAAAGGTGAATGAAGAGACTTTGGTGGTTGATGATTTAAGCCTAAATATAAACAATTTTGAGGTCAAAAGAAATAAAAAAGAGATTAAACTTTCCAGTAAAGAATATGCCTTATTGGAATTTTTAATGCGGCATCCTAAACAAATTTTAAGTAAGGATCAAATTATGAATCATGTCTGGAGCTATGAAACGGATATTTTGCCAAATACAGTTGAGGTGTATATTCGCAATTTAAGGAATAAAATAGATAAAGGATTTGCTTATCCATTAATTCAAACTGTACGAGGTTTTGGTTATAAAATCGGAAAAAATGTTTAGAACAGCCAGACTAAAACTAACCGGGTGGTACTTATTGATAATCATGTTTATCAGTATCGCTTTTAGTGGAATTATCTATGGCATGGTAATGAGAGAAATTGATAGGTTTGTTCATGCGCCAAGATTTAGATTCGAAGAAATTTCAAATATAGAACAAAATAGATTGCTGTCTGAAAGCCAGGAGAGAGTGATTTGGTTTTTAGTGGAAATTAATGGTGTTATTTTAGTTATATCAGGAAGTTTAGGATATATTTTAGCTGGGCGAACTCTGTCCCCCATTCAAAAAATGCTTGAGGAACAAAAACGTTTTGTGGGCGACGCTTCTCATGAACTCCGAACTCCTTTAACCGCCTTGAAAGCTATGCTTGAGGTGGGCTTGAGAGATAAAAATATGGATATTAAAGAAGCCAGAAAACTGATTTCTGAAAGTATAGAAGAGACGGATAAACTAAAGAATTTATCTGACTCACTATTAGAACTGGCTCGAGAAAATAGTAACGGTCAAAAATTAATTATAGAAAAAGTAAAGTTGGCAGAGATAGTAGCCGAAGCAGTAAAAAAGGTAGAGGTAGGAGCTAATAAGAAAAAAATAAAGATAATTAAAGCCATTAACGGGACAGAGGTAAATGGAAATAAAGATAAATTGTCGGAATTATTGGTAATATTACTTGATAATGCAATTAAATATAGTCCGAAATTGAGCCGAATAAAAGTTGAGGCCAAGAAAAATCAGAAACAAGCCATAATTAAAATTAAGGACCAGGGCCAGGGAATTGAAGCCAAAGATATCCCCCATATATTTGAAAGATTTTATCGGGCTGATAGTGCCAGAGTTCACCAGGAAGAAGGCGGTTATGGACTAGGTTTAGCTATTGCCAAAAAAATTGTTGAGGAGCATGGTGGCAAAATTTTGGTATACAGTACACCAGGCAAAGGCAGTGAATTTAAAATTATATTACCAATTTTCAGCTAAACTTCAGATATTAAAAATAGAATCCCCTCATGAAATTAAATAAAAGAGTTAAATTGGTTCTAGCTTCCATAATATTAATAGTATTGGGATTGGTTATTTACAACGCAATAAAAAGTAAACAAAACAATAAAGTAACTTATAAAACCGAAACTGTTAGTAAAGGAACTTTAATAAACACTATTTCAGCATCTGGAACAATCACCTCGGGAAACACAACCTATATAACGACCGGGGCAATTGGAACCGTAAATAAAGTTTATGTTAAAAATGGTGATACAGTAAAAAAAGGCCAAAAATTGGCAGAATTAACTTTAACCGATAAGTCAAACGAAACCCAAACTACGGCTTACTCAAATTATTTAAATGCCCTGGAAAACGTTAAGGTGGCCCAGGCCAACAGGACGGCAGCTGATGTACAAATGTGGAAAGATAGACAAGCAGTGTTGGATGCACAGACGGAATATGACACCATGATTGCGGGAGGTTGGAATAATAAAACCCATGCTGAATATACTTATAACGAAAAAGCAATTGTTTCCAAGACATTAGATTTGGCCAAGGAAACTTTTAGTGCAGACGAAATGAAATATAACAACTCAGGAGTAGACATATCTCTGGCTAAAGCTAAACTTGAAGCAGCTCTGAGAAGTTATCAACAAGTATCTTCGACTATTTATGCCCCAGCTTCCGGAGTTTTGAGCAATTTAACTCTGGCCGAGGGAGTGGTTGTGTCTGATAGTTCTAATTCATCAATTACGGTTAGCTCGGGAACTGATTCGACAACAAATTCACAATCAGTAACAGCTCAAAAAGTTGGGGCTATTAAGGATCCAAAAGGTCAATATCAAGCCACCCTTAGTTTGACTGAAGTTGATGTTACTAAAATTAAATCCGGACAAAAGGTGACGTTGACTATGGACGCTTTTCCGGACAATACTCTGACCGGGACAGTATTAGCAGTAAACACTAGTGGTAGTGTTAACTCAAATGTTACCTCGTATACAGTTAGTGTGTTGCTTGACAGTACAGATTTGGATATCTATACAAATATGGCGGTTTCTGCCACTATTATTACTTCAACCAAGGACGGCGTTTTGTTGGTAACCTCAACAGCAGTTCACACCAGTGGCGGAAAATCTTTTGTCAATGTAATGAAAGACAATAAAATTTCTCAGGTGGTAATTGAAACCGGGGATAGTAATGATACTCAAACTGAAATTAAGTCTGGATTGAGTGAAGGTGAAGTAGTGGTGACATCAAGCTCAAGTGTTACCACTAGCAAAAGTTCTAGTAGCTCTACAAGCACCAGTAGATCAAGTTCTGGTTCATTGTTTGGAGGAATGGGTGGTGGACCCGGATTCTAAAATATATTTTTCCTAAAAATATGAGTAAAACAATTATTAAGGTTTCCCATTTGTCCAAAATTTATAAAACAGATACGTTGGAAACGGTCGCCTTAAATGATGTTTCTTTTCAAATAAAAGAGGGTGAATTTGTGGCAATAATGGGGCCGAGTGGCTCAGGAAAATCAACCCTAATGCACATTTTAGGAGCATTGGATAAAGCGACGTCCGGTGAATATATCTTAGACGGAGAGGAAGTAAATAAATTAGATGATGATGAATTATCTGATATTAGAAACCGTAAAATCGGCTTTGTATTTCAGGCTTTCAATTTACTACCCCGAACCACAACCCTAAAAAATGTCATGTTGCCAATGGCCTATGGAGGTGTCCCCAGAGAAGAAAGAGAAGAAATTGCCGAAAGGTATTTAAAAATGGTGGGACTTGGTGACAGATTGCATCATACCAGCAATCAAATATCCGGAGGTCAACAACAACGGGTAGCCATAGCCAGATCTTTGGTAATGAATCCGGCTCTAATAATGGCTGATGAGCCAACAGGAAATATTGCCACAACTCAGGCAGAAGAGATTATGGCGATTTTTCAAAAACTAAATGATGATGGTAGAACCATCGTAATGATTACTCACGAGCCAGATATTGCCGAACATGCAAAAAGAATTATTGTCATTAGGGACGGAAAAATTGTGAGTGATACAAGCAATCACACCCGAAAAATAATTAATCTAAAGGAGAAAAAGAAATGATGAATTTTTGGGAACAAATAATTGAGAGTGTGATGATGCTTAAACTCAATAAAATGAGAACTGGACTGGCAATGCTAGGAATAATTATTGGTATTGGTTCGGTGATTGCCCTGATGTCTATAGGTTTGTCCAGCCAAAGAGCGGTTCAGTCAAGAATTCAATCTTTGGGCTCAAATTTACTAACCATTTCGCCCAGTTTTCAAAGAAGCGGTGTGGTCAGGGGGGCAGCAAATGTGACAACATTAACTTTAAAAGACGCTGAGGCAATTGCTTCGTCATCACAGGTAACAACAGTAAAAAACGTGTCTCCGGAGTATTCAGGCCGATCTCAAATTATAACCGGAGAAAACAACACCAATACAAGTGTGATTGGGGTGGAACCAATATATCCTGAGGTTCATAATTTAACCATAGCTTCGGGCTCTTTTATAACTAGTCAACAGGTTAGTAACATAGCCAAAGTAGCAGTATTGGGTCCAACAGTAGTTGAAGATTTATTTGGAGATGCCAACTACGATGCCATAGGTCAGGTTATTAGAATTGGGGGTCAAAACTTTACTATCATTGGAATTACTGAGGCCAAGGGTGGTTCAGGAATGGGAAATCAAGATGATCAGGTTTATGTGCCATTGACCACGGCCCAAAAACAATTGTTTGGAGCCAGCAGTTTAACCTCAATAGCGGTGGAAGCTAATAGCGCCGAAGTGATGACTCGGGCGGTAAATGAAATTGGATATTTGTTGATGGCCAGACATAAAATTACTGATACTACTAAGGCAGATTTTAGGATTCAAAACCAAGAAGATTTATTAACCACAATAACCTCGGTTTCAGGGACCTTGACTTCCCTACTATCGGGGGTGGCAGCAATTTCATTACTGGTGGGAGGAATTGGAATAATGAATATAATGCTGGTTACTGTTACCGAAAGAACCAGAGAAATTGGTTTGAGAAAAGCCCTGGGAGCAAAAAAGAAAACGATTATTACTCAGTTTTTAACTGAATCAGTAATTCTGACTTTTGCCGGAGGAATTGTGGGAATCGCCGTCGGAATTTTAATTTCTTATATTTATGCACGGATTAATTCGGCATTGTTTGTGGTTTCGCCAAGCTCAGTATTATTGGCATTTGTAGTATCAGTGGTAATTGGGGTAATATTTGGTTGGTATCCAGCCAGAAGGGCGGCAAATCTACAGCCAATTGAAGCCTTGAGGTATGAATAAATTACTCTAAGAAAAATGCTTCACGAAGCTTTAATATATGCTGAAAAGCAGATTCAGCATCATCAAAATTAACTCTAAACTGAGACCGGTATGAATCTAGATCGCCACTATTCCAGGGTTGATTGAGATAAATAACATGACATTGAGGTAGTTTTTGATGAATGTTAGTGACGGTAATTGAATTATCTTCTAACATGCAATTAATGTGGGCTAATTGAATAATTTTATATTCTTCACCATCTAATAAATCTGATTCCCGGCGAATATAAAGATTTTCCTGCCAGTCAATATCAGGCAAATATTGTTCTAACCATTCTCGGGTTATTTCACCGTTTTGAGAGCGGCGAGTAGTAACTACCCGCTGAGTTGTATTGGGTAATTTTTGACAACGTTTAAAAACTTCAAGAGTGGCCGGATTGGGAGGTGAAAGACGAAGTATTTCAGGAGTGTGCCAACACTCTCTAATATCAGCGGCAATCTTTTCATCTCCGGTTAGGGCTAAGGCTTTTTCAAAAAGAGCATTAAAATTGTCTAAATCAGATTTAATTAAATTAATCTCTTTATTTAAAATTTGACTTAATTTTTGGTTAACTACTTTTAAAACAGGTTCATGAGATTCGGCTAAAACTCCATCACAATCCCAGGCAATTTGAAAAATTTTTTTTAACATCTTTGAGTATTATAACTTAAGAATATTTCAGCAAATTTTCAGAATAGAAAAATATAATTCCTACAATTAATAATTTTTGAAATATGAAAAAACCAAATTTAAAAGAAAGTCTAAATATGGTCACAATTGGTTTGATGTTAATAATTGGGATTGGAGCATTTTTTGGAGGAATGAAATATCAACAGAGTAAAACTCCATTTAATTTAAATCAATTCTCCGGGAATCCATTTGGCGGTCGTGGTCAATTTGGTGACAGAGGTGGTAATAATCAAGCAGGTGGAACACGAGATGGAACCGGTAATCAATCAGGTGTTGGTCAAAGAAGAATGGGAAACGGTCAAATTGTCGGCGAAATTACGAGTGTGGCTGATAACTCAATTACAGTCAAAATGACTGATGGAAGCTCTAAAATTGTGATTCTGGGTAATAACACCAAGGTGTCCAAATCTACTGAGGTACAAAAAAGTGAGTTAAAGGCAGGAGTAAAAGTAGCAGTATTTGGAACTCCAAATACTGATGGAAGTGTCACCGGTTCAAACATCGAACTTGACCCGGCATTGCTTGGTCAAATGGCAAAATTGACAGGAACACCAACAAAATAAATTATTTAAATAATAAAAATAGCCGCTATTAGCGGCTATTTTTTTATCTATCGATAAAGGTTAGAGCGTAACCCTTTTGGTCAGCCCGACCAGTACGACCAATACGATGAGTATAATCTTCGTAGGTGGCAGGTTGATCATAGTTAATGACGTGGGTAATATCTTTGATATCCAAACCACGAGCAGCAACATCAGTAGCCACTAAAATATTAAGAGTGTCATTTTTAAAGGAACGGATGGTGGTAATTCTTTGACTTTGACGTTTGTCACCATGAATGGAACCAACTTTAAAACCTTTTTCCTGTAAAGACAGATAAAGCTTTTCGGTATACATCTTAGTAGAAGCGAAAATCAGAACTTTTTTGAACTCAGGTTTTTTAAGTAAATCACACAAAACTTCTTCTTTTCTAAAACGTTCAACTCGAACCACATCCTGCTCAACATGGGAAGAGGTAGGAGCGGTTTTAACTGAGATTTTGACAGGATCTTTTAAAAAGGTATCGATAAGGGTTTCAATTTTTTTATCGATAGTAGCGGAAAAAAATAGAGTTTGATGGGCTTGGGTAATTTGAGATACGACAGATTTGATGTCGGCCACAAATCCCATATCAAGCATTCTATCGACCTCATCCAAAACGATAGTGTCAAACTGAGCAAAGTTAATGACTCGACGACGACCTAAGTCCATAACTCGTCCAGGAGTACCAATAATAATGTTTGGACCACGACGAATATCCATAATTTGTTCGCGCATGAAGGAACCACCGATAGCGAGAGCTAAATATACTCTTAGACCGGGAGTAAATGAACGGAAATCATCTTTGATTTGTTGAGCTAATTCACGAGTTGGAGCTAAAATTAAAATCCTCTTTTGGGGATTTTTTATAATTTCATTAATTAAAGGCAAGGCAAAGGCGGCAGTTTTTCCGGTACCGGTATTGGCAATACCCAAAACATCACGACCGGCCAAAACTTGCGCTATAGTTTGGTCCTGAATGGGGGTAGGTTTGGTATAACCTTTGGATTTAATATTATTTAAAAGAAGTGGATTAAAATTAAAATCTTCAAAAGAGTGAACCGGATTTGATTCTTCAATTTTAACGAATTCCTCAGCTTTTTTTACAAATAGAGCCGGATTAATATAGGCACCAAAACGGCGGGCACCGCCACGAGATGGACCTTTGGAAAAACGGGAAGGATAAGATGGTTTACCTGAACCAAATGAGGGCCGAGCAGGTCGACGACCAAAATTGGCAAAGGATCTTCCATTTGAAGAACTATTGGGACGCACAGAACGAGATACATTTTGATTGTACATATAATTAGATGAGCTTTCGGCCCACAATTATAAATACACATCTATAAAACAATGTGATCGGGCAAGAAGCAAAATCAGGTTGTAGTGTAACACATCGAAAAAATATGTCAAATTATAGGATAAAGATTCAATCTCCCTAAATCCCCCTTTGACAAGAGGGACTTGAAATTAGTTAAAATGCATCGTGATTAAAAATAATGGAATTTTTGAAAAGGTTAGAGGGGAGGTGAAGAAAATTCCCAAAGGAAAAACAAAAAGTTATGGAGAAATTGCCCGAATTGTCGGGACAAATGCCAGAGTAGTAGGGTGGGCATTACGGGGCAACGAGGATATGAGTATCCCCTGTCATAGAGTTATAAAGTCTAATGGAGAATTGGCGGATAATTTTTCACTTGGTAATTGGCCAGAACAAAAAAGAAGGCTTGAGGCAGAAGATATCAGGTTTAAAGGTAGAAAAGTTATAGTAGAATAGAAACATGGATAAAGTCATCACGGTCAAAATTGCCGGGCCTGCCGGGACAGGTATTAAGTCAGCTGGTTTATTGCTGGCAAAAATGTTAAGCGAAAGTGGATATTTTTTAAAAGATTATTCTGAGTATCCATCTTTAGTTCGGGGTGGTCACAACACTTACCAAGTTAGTTTTTCCGTAGGTGAAGTTTATTGCGTTCATCGAATGGTAGATATTTTTATAAGTCTGGTAACCGGTCATTGGCAGGAGCATGAAAAAGAATTTAAAGAGGATACATTAGTATTTGCCGATAATGACGGTAAAATAAATATTCCTTTTAAAGAAATGTGCGACAAATTGGGAGGAAATATTTATGCCAACACCATAAGTCTCGGTCTGTTGGCGTTTTTACTTGATTTGGATAAAGAATTTGCCAAGAAAAATATTCAGGAAGCCTATGGAAATGATTCCAATAATTTAAGTGCCTTTGAGGAAGGTTATGGCTGGGGTGAAAAAAATACTCATAAATTATCCGTAGATAAGGGTATAAATACAGAAAATAAGATAATTGTTGACGGAAACGAAGCGGCAGGTTGGGGACTTTATAAGGCAGGTTTGGACATGTTCGTCGCCTACCCTATGACTCCAGCCTCAGGCTTACTTCACTTTTTAGCCAAAAACATGGATGAGTTTAAAATAAAAGTAATTCACCCCGAAGATGAAATTGCCGTAGCTTCGATAGCCTCAGGAGCCTCGATGGCTGGGCTGAGAAGCGCTGTGGGCACCTCTGGTGGTGGTTTTGCACTCATGACCGAATCTGTTAGCTTGGATGCAATGGCAGGGCTAGGAGTGGTTTATTTTCTATCTCAGCGTCCCGGTCCAGCGACCGGAATGCCAACATGGACTAGTCAAGGGGATTTGTTGTTTGCGGTCCATAGCGGTCATGGGGAATTTGCTAAGGCAGTATTGGCTCCTGGTGACTGGGAAGAGGCGTTTGAATTGGGAAAACTGGCATTAAATATTGCCAATAAACACGATATTCCAGTAATTATGTTGTCAGACAAAAACTTGTCTGAATCAAGTGCTAACGTAAAGGATTTTAATCAAGAAAAAACCGATATAGTTCCCAGCAGTAAAGCCGTACCCGGTAAAGGACAAAAAATAAAACTTTACAACAGTTATGAACATGATGAAGAAGGTTTTTCTGTCGAGGGTGCCGAAGAAAGTAAAAAAGCAGCTGACATGAGACTTGGAAAAGTTAAAGAAATTTTGGAAGATATGCCAAAGGTGAATTTGTATGGAAGTGATAAAGCTAAAAAGATAATTGTTTCCTGGGGTTCGACTAAGGGAGCAATTTTGGAAGCTTTAAAGGAAATGGAAAACAAAGAAGATTTCGCCTTTTTACAAATAAAGGGATTGTGGCCAATTGACCCAAGAATAGGACAAATAATTAATGCTTTTGAAACGAAAATTTTAATAGAAAACAATGCCACGGCTCAGTTAGAACAATTATTAAAATCACAAATGACAGTAGAATTTAATAAGCGAATATTAAAATATGACGGAAGACCATTCTTTCCGGAAGAATTAAAGGAGGGTTTAAAATGACTAATTGGCGTTCAAATGTAGTTCCAACCTGGTGTCCGGGTTGTCAGGATTATGTTATTTTTGCCGGTTTACAAAATACTTTAGCTAAGTTGAATCTGGATCCGGATAAAACCGTGCTGGTCTATGACATTGGTTGTATAGGTAATATGGCTGATTTTGTTAAGGGTTGGGGACTTCATTCTCTACACGGTAGATGTATTCCCACCGCAGTAGGAATAAAAATGGCCAATCCTGAATTAAATGTAATTGCTATTGGTGGTGATGGTGGAACTTATGGTGAAGGCCTAAGTCACTTAATATCGGCTGCCAGACTAAATATCGACATCACAGTCATTGTGGCAAATAACCACCTTTATTCTTTGACTACCGGACAAAGCAGTCCCACAACTCCTAAGGGGGTAAAGACAAAATCAACTCCACATGGAGTGCCGAGCGTCCCAATTGTACCGACAGAGTTAATAAAAACTGTTAACCCCGAGGCAACAGCAGAATATGTAAGCTGTAACGAACCATTAAAGGTAAACGAGGCCATGGAAAGGGCAATAACCCACAAAGGTTTTTATCTTTTAGACCTTGAACAAATCTGTGTTAGTTTTGGGAAACAATTAAAATAAGACAATAGATTTTAGAATTATAAAGATGACAAAGAAAAATAATGATCAGGAATTGGTAGTGGTTTCAAGACTTTTTGAAGAAGCCTCGGACGTAGAAAAACGCTATAAATCCTTAAAGAAAACTATAAAAAATCTAAAAAGATTTAACGAAGCTCAAATAAAAGGTAAAGTAGCTGAAGCCTAGAGAACAAAGAAAAGTAGTATTGATAAAATCAGGGTATAAACGCCAAAGTACCAATATTTGCTACTAGTTAGAGCTTTTTCTAATACTTTTAGAGCGGCCAGGCCAACAAAGAAAGTAATAACAAAAGCTAATAAATTGTTGGAAGTGAGAATGGCTGGAGAAAAAATATCTTTTAGTTCTAAGAGAATGGCACCGGCAGAAGCAGGAATAAAGAGGGAGAAGGAAAAATTGAAGGCATTTACGGGAGATAAACCAAGAATGAGGGCTGAAAATATGGTACCACCACTTCGGGTAACTCCGGGCAAAAGAGCAAGGGCTTGAAAAATACCAATAATAAAGGCAGATTGATAGGTAATTTTTTTATCTTGTCTTTTTAGAAATTTGGTAATGAGGGCATAGAGAGCAGTAATTAGAAAAAAAATTGGAAGAAGTTTTGGGGAAGCAAAAAGACCTTCGATTTGATCTTTTAGAAAGAAACCGACAATAACGGTGGGAATTGAACCAACAATAATGTACTTTAAATTGGAAATAAAATATGGGATTTTTTGGCGAAAGAAAAAGAGAACAGAGAAAAAAGTAGCGAGATGAAGAAAAACATCAAAGGTAAGGGAGGGAGATAAACCAAAAAAATGCTGAACTAAATTTAAATGACCATCGGAAGAGATGGGTAAAAATTCAGTTACACCTTGAACAAAAGCCAGGATTAGAGTTTGAAATAAAGACATGAATTCATTTTAACGCATGAAAAGTTTTTTTAGAAACCGATATTTTCTTCGACTAGTATGAATGTAACTTTACGGCCTAACATTTGATTTTCATTTTTGAAGATGAGGATTTTATTTAATTGAGTATTAACGTGATATTTTTCCTGCATATGGACATCTTCTAGAGGAACTACATAATCTGAAAGACGGGACATGGCTTCATTAAAATCAGAAACAATCTTTTTTGTACTAACGACAAAGATTAAATTTTGAGATGTGAAAACAATATGTGGCAATTGACTACCAGTATTACTGGCGATAAGAAAGTCACCATTTTCAATTAAGGCATGAACACTCCCCAAGTAGTAACTTGCATGGATTGCTGATTGACGAAGAGCTGCTTGTTTTTGAGAGTTAGTCTCATTAACAATTGCTTCATGGAGATTGTTCCAACCATGATTTCCAGACTTTAAATAATCAATAAAACCAATTTGTTCTAAAGATACAGAAGATCCATTCATAACAGAAGAACCTACAGGAATTATTTCTTTTATTTTTTCCAAAGCTTCGACTTTTGTTTTAATAACAAAAGTTTGATAACCCTTGGTTTGAAGTTCTTTAACAGTTTTTTCAACTGAGGTTTGAGAAGCTAATTCGTTGTATTTCATATTAAACTAATACTACTCTTGTAGTAGTTAAAAGGCAAGCCGTTTGATTTACCAAATTTTGGTATAAACAATGTCCCTTAGGCTGTACCAGAAAAATTTGAATACATTCACTTGGGGTACTGATATGACAGTATATATAGTCATTAAAACAAGAATAGTAATGAGGATTGCAAATAAAATTAAAGGAATAGTTATAAACTTTTTTTCCTTTGTAATAACAAATAAAATTGCGCCAATTAAAAAACAAATACAAATTGCAATAAATATTTTGTGAAAAAAACTAACCATCATACTACTCATGACGATCTCTTGAGAAAAATAATATTTCGTGTCAGGTGAAATTGTTATATCAGCCATAAAAAAGTTTAACACAACAAAAAAGCCCGCCGGTAAGGCGGGCTTTAAAATTCTGATAACAAAGCTTAACGCTTTGGAGATTGCTTTTGACGACGAGCTTTACCACCAGTACCAACCATACGGCGCTCACGAACGCGAGCATCGACAGTAAGTAATCCGGCCTGAGCCAAAGGTGAAGTAAAACTTTCGTTATTTTTCTTGAGAGAACGGGATAGGGCTAAAATTAAAGCCGCTAATTGACCGGTTTTACCACCACCAACAATCTTGGCAGAGTAATGATATTTGCCCTCAGTTTCGGTAATTTTGAAAGGTAAATTCAAACGGGAAAAGGTTAGAGGGAAATATTTATCTGCAGCTCGGGTGTTAATAGTAGATTCCCCTTTTCCAGGAAATAATTTAACAGTAGCTACAGCCGATTTTCGACGACCTAGAGCGTAAGTATAAGAATTTGAGGTTTTTTTAGTAGAGGTAGCCATAATTATTTGCTAAATTTTTCAGCGTATTTATGTTCTGCATTGGCAGAAATTTTTAAACGTCGCATTCTGAGTGCGCGAAGATTATTTTTTGGAAGCATACCGTGAACGGCAAATTCGATAACTTTACGTGGATCCTTAACCATGAGCTCTTTTAGGGAGATTTCATTAAGGTGACCAGAAAAAGCAGTGTGGTGGTAATAAATTTTTTGTTTTAATTTTTTACCAGTAACAACTATGTCTTTGGCATTAATAGCGACTACATAATCACCATCATCGCGGTGATAAGAAAAGGTAGTTTTATTTTTCCCCATTAATAAGGCGGCAATTTCGGTAGCGGCACGACCTAGAGTCTTTCCGGATAGATCAACTAAAATCCAGGAACGAACAGGGTTACTTCCTTTTAATACAGTGGTTTTAGTTTTCATTATTTGGTCTCCTTCTTTTTAACAGTTTTTTTCACTTCAACTTTTTTACTTTCTTTTTTAGGTGTTTTGACTGTACCACCAAAAGAGGTTTTGATTTTATCAGAAGCAGCCTTTCTTTCTTCTTTGGAAGCTAACTTGGGCAAGCTATTGACTTCTTTTACAAAAGTTAATTTTACAATCAAAGCATTGTCGCCCTGACGAAATTTAACGTTGTTCATTACGGTAAAGTTTTGAGTCTGGCCAGCAAAAGCAGCAGAAAAGGCAGTAACAATATTGTTGACTACATTTCTATCCTGAAAATAGGTAAATATGTAGCGTCGAGAGTTCAAATCACCCTTGACGGCTGCAGCAGCTATTTTTTCAGCCAAAGGCATAATTGATTTGGCCTTGGCAGCAGTTGTCTTTATAAAACCATGGGTAAATAAAGAACGAAGTTGAGAACGATAGAGAGCTTGTCGCTCGTTGATGTTTCGGCCTAATTGTCGACCAGTAATACGATGTCTCATGGGTTTATTTGTTCCAAGAAAAGCCTTTTTCTCGAAGCCAAGCATCAATAATTTTTAAAGATTTTTCACCAACATTTTTGGCTTTACTAACATCGGCACGACCGGCTTTGACCAAAGCGTCGATGGTAGGATAACCAGCTTTTTTAAGAGCATTGGTAACACGAAGAGGTAATTCAATTTCCTCGACGGAAATTTCAGCCATTTGATTGACTGGCATTGAATCGAGAGTAATAACTTCATCGTCAAATTCGCGAGTATCAACTATTTGAGAAAGAGCATTAATTAAATCCTTGGTAGCGGCTTTTAGAGCATCGAGAGGAGCAATAGAAGCATCAGTCCAAATTTCCATGGTTAATTTGTCGTAGTTACTCTTTTTACCTAAACGGGTAGGCTCAACTGTATAGTTGGCTTTTAAAACAGAGGTAAAAGTAGCATCGAGAATAATTTCACCAACAACATCGGTTTTTTGTTCACGGGCAAGAGTATAACCAACTCCACGTTCAACGGTCATTTCAATTTTAAGATGAGCTTTGTCGTCAGTTAAAGTAGCAATAACCTGATCCGGATTAGAAACTTTACAGACAGTACTGTCAGCAATATCAGCAGCGGTAACTACACCCTTACCTTTTTTCTCGAGAACAAGAGTAGTAGGTTCTTCTTTGCCGTAGGCAAATTTTACTTTTTTAAGATTAAGAGAAATTTCAACTAAATCTTCTTTGACACCAGGAAGGGTGGTAAAAAGATGGGTAGCACCATCAACTCTAATTCGAGTGATAGCAGCACCTGGAATAGTGATCAATAGAATTCTACGAAGACTATTTCCTAAAGTATGGCCTAATCCGCCAACAAGAGGACTTAATTCAAATTTACCGTAAGTAGCGGTTTGTTTAATGGTTTTGATATGAAATCGGCTGGTGTCGATCATAGATGTCTCCTTTGTTATCTTGAATAATATTCAATGATTAAATTAACATCGATCCCGTTTTGATTTTGATCGATAATGGGAAGAGCAATGATTTTGGCGGAATGTTTGGATTTATTTAAATCAATCCATTCCGGGGTTTTGAAATCTTTATCGGCGAATTTAAAGGTATCGCCAGATTTGTCTGAAATTTTTGATTTCAAGGTGATAACGTCACCAATCTTAACTGAATATGAGGAAATATTTAAAACAGCGTCGTTGACTAAAATTTGTTTGTGACTAATTAATTCTTTGGCATGACTACGGGATAAACATAAACCGGCATTGTAAACAACATTGTCGAGTCTTCTTTCCAAAAGAATCATTAAGTTGTCACCAACTTGACCTTTGAGCTTTTTAGCGGCGGTGTAATAATTTTTGAATTGGGTTTCCTGTACTCCATATATACGTTTAGCTTTTTGTTTGGCACGAAGCTGAATACCGTAATCAGTGGGTTTACCACTTCTTTTTTGTCCATGCATACCAGGTTTAATGGCAGCGCCTTTCTTTTCTAAAGGACATTTGGCGGAAAAACAGCGAGCGCCTTTGAGATAGAGCTTAACGCCCTCAGTTCGACAAAGACGACATTTTGTATCTAGTGTACTTCTCATATTAAATTAATTTAAACTCGGCGGGCCTTGGGAGGTCGTGGGCCGTTGTGAGGAACAGGGGTAATATCGGCAATAAGATCGACTTCGAAATCACGCTTGGTGCGTAAAAAACGAAGAGCGGCATCTCGGCCGGTACCAGGGCCCTTTAGGTAAACTGCTAATTTTTTAATACCATATTGTTTGACACCATCGAGAGCTTTTTCAATGGCAGTAGTAGCGGCAAAAGGAGTGGATTTACGAGAACCTTTGAAACCACATTGACCAGAGCTTGACCAAGATAAAGCATTTCCGTTGGCATCGGTAATAGTAACAATAGTATTGTTGAAGGTGGATTGGATATAGAGTCGACCTTCGGCAATGCTTTTGATGACTTTTTTGACGGTTTTTTTGGTAGTTGGAGTAGTAGTTGCCATAAATTTATTTTACTTTTTAGCGACAGTAGCGGCTTTTTGTTGGGTTTCAATTTTTGCCCAAGCTTCTTTGGTAAGAGAACCAACTGTTTTCTTTTTACCTTTACGGGTACGAGAATTGGATTTGGTTCTTTGACCACGAACAGGCAAAGAAACGATGTGACGAATGCCACGGTAACATTTAATAGCTTTTAAACGATCAATGTTTTCACGAATTTCTCTTTTTAGGTCACCCTCGGTTTGAAATTCTTCGAGTGCTTTCATTAAATTACCAATATCATCACGAGAAAGAGTTTTAATACGGGCATCCAGGGAGATACCTGCTTTTTTGGCTAATTCAATAACATTTTTAGGACCAATACCATAAAAACGAGTTAGAGCAACTTGGGCTCTCTCGTTGTCGGGGATTTCAATTCCGGAGATTCTCATATATAAAATTAACCCTGTTTTTGGGTATGTCTCTTAGTAGAACATATAACTCGCCTAATACCCCGTCGAATGACGATCTTACAATTTTTGCAGCGGCGTTTAATACTTGATTTGACTTTCATAAACTTTAGACTTTGGTATTGTAACCTAAACTCTCGATAATATCAAAGAGTAAATTAATAAAACAGTAACTTAACCACGATAAACGATACGACCTTTATTCCCATCCGGGGAAAGGACTAAAGAAACCGTATCTCCGGCCAAACATCGAATGTGATGCATTTTTAGTTTTCCGGCTAAATAACAGACGATCTGACGACCGTCATCGAGTTTAACCCGAAATAATTGATCGGGCAAGACTTCAGTGACAATAGCTTTGACTTGTGGTTCTTTCATTTAATTTTAATTAATAATTTTATTTTGAACAAATTAATTTTGGGTTAGCTAAATCCCAAATTTCACTAATTGTAACAAGAATTGCGGCTTTATGAGCTAGACCTTGATTACATTCCATATTATCAACCATTTCTTTATATTTACCTTCGGTAAATACCTTAGCATTACCTTTTAGCTGATAAGCTTCATTCCCATCGACAGAGCAAAAACTTAGAGAAACATTTTGGTTTTGATCTAGATTGATTCTAGTTTTATTAAAGTAGTTATCGGTAAATAGGATTTGATTTTCATCAAGAACTTTTACACAGGCGATTATGACACAATTGGGAACCAAATTTTTGTTGCAGGTAGCAAAAGCAATGTTTGAATTTTCTAATAATGATTTAATATTGGGACTAATCTGAATCATTATTTTATTTTTTCAATTTCAGTGACAATGTCGGCGAAAACTGGTTCAACCGGGCGATTGCCGTCGATAGAAACCATTTGACCACTTTGTTGATAACGTCCAACAATAGGAGAAATTGTATCATTGTATGATTTTTGACGAGCAGCTACAGCCTCAGCACTATTGTCGGTACGACTGGCATCCTGAAATGATTGACCCAAACGGGATCGACGAGCCATTATTTCTTCAAAGGTAACATTGAGAAGAATTAAAAGGGAAAATTTTTGGTTTTTAGAAGCTAAATATTTTTCGATTAATTCACCCTGACTAAGCATTCTGGGGAAACCGTCAATAATAAAATTACAATTACCAATTGAGTCTAATTTGGTAGTTAAAACTTTAAAGGCTAATTCATCGGGCACCCACCTGCCTTCACCAATGTATGATTGGGCTTCTAATCCTAATGGGGAATTATTTGCCATCTCATCACGGAGAAGCTGACCCATCGAAAGATGAGTAAGATTGTATTTTTCAGCAATTAATTTTGCTTGGGTTGATTTTCCACAGCCACTGGGGCCGATGATGAATAGATTTAGTGACATACTAGTATGTTAGTTTTTCGTAGTTGTACATTTGAACTACGTTTTCGATTTTACGATTTAATTCTAATATAACTGAGACCACAATTAAAACTGAAGTACCACCAATAGTTAGGGAGTTAACCCCGGTAATATTTTGGATTAAAGAAGGAATAACGGCAATTACCGCTAAAAATACAGCGCCAATAAAAACTACCCGATAAAGTAAATATTCGAGTCTTTTTTCGGTGGCATTACCAGGACGAATACCGGGGAGAAAACCTCC
>CAZKWZ010000002.1:57585-62790 GCA_964556795.1 uncultured Gammaproteobacteria bacterium
CTTAAAATACCAAACATGGCAATGGCCTGGAAAATGGATAGAGGAATGGTTAGTAAACGGGTATACTGGTTTAGTTTAGCCCGACCATATTCCCCTTCTTTTTGGAGTTCTTTTAATTCTGGAATAACGAAACCCAAGAGCTGAAGCATAATCGAGGCATTGATATATGGATTAAGACCGAGGGCGGCAATAGAAAAGTTAGCTAATGTTCCACCTGAAAATATATCTAATAATGATAAAAACTGATTTTGAGCAAAAAAGGACTTTAATAAAGTCAGATTTATACCCGGAACAGGAATGTGAGCAATTAAACGGAAAAGAATTAAGATAGCAAAGGTAAAGAAGATTTTCTTTCGAAGAAGCGGAGTTTTAAGACCTTCGGTATAAAGAGATAAAGATTTAGAAAGATAACTCATGATTCTATCTTACCACCCGAAGCGATGACTTTTGCAGCAGCTTTTTTTGAAAGTTCGACGCCCTTGAAGATTAATTTTTTATCGAGTTCTCCATTGGAAAGAACCTTAATTTTCTTGGTTAAGTCCTTGGCGGTAGCCCGGGTAAGTTTTTCAAAAACTGATTTTTTATCTACAGTCTCTCCGGCTTTAAACCAATTAGAAACTTGGGTTAAGCTAATAGTATAGGT
Source organism: uncultured Gammaproteobacteria bacterium (assembly GCA_964556795.1). Classification (GTDB taxonomy): domain Bacteria; phylum Patescibacteriota; class Microgenomatia; order UBA12405; family UBA12405; genus UBA12158. The sequence continues at coordinate 58,229 of CAZKWZ010000002.1, forward strand.
ATCTTCTTTTGGTAATAGACGATGTTTACCCCTTAAGAAAGGCAATCTTTTAAGCCATGATTTTTTAATTTTGGTACCGTCGAAGGTTAACTTACCATGACCACGGACATTATCACCTTTGGCACCACGACCGGTAGTATGACCACCGACACCGGAACCAATACCTCGACCGACACGCTTGGCGGTTTTGTCAACAGATTTTGTGAGTGAAGATAAAATATCCATAGAATTATTTTTTAAGAATCTCTAATGCTTTGAGGGTTGCCCAAACGTTAATAGATTTATTTTTAGAACCGATAATTTTACTAACGATATCTTTAATTCCGGCTAATTCGATGACCGAACGGACCGGGCCACCAGCAATTAAACCACTTCCCTGTTTTCCGGGACGTATTAAAACGACAGCACCTTTAAATTTCAATTTGACTGAAGCAGGAATAGTACCATTGATAATAGGAACTTCGATAAGAGTTTTTCGACCTCGATTGATAGCTTTTTGAATAGCATCAGCGACACTTTTAGCACGACCATGGCCAACACCAACTCGATTTTTCTTGTCACCGGTGACTACGAGAGCGGTAAAGGAAATTTGATTTCCACCCTTGGTTTTTTTGGAAACACGCTTGATTTCGACTACTTTGTCGGTAAATTCGCTAACAATTTTTGGTTCTTTATCTTGATACATAGTTTTTTAAAATTTTAGGCCTCCGGAACGAGCGCCCTCAGCCAGGGCTTTGACTCGGCCATGATAACGATAGAGACCACGATCAAATCTAATTAAAGTTATTTTTTTAGCTAAAGCTAATTTGGCGATGGCAACACCGACAGCAAAAGCCTGTTCGGTTTTAGTACCTTTGGTTTTTTCAGTCTTGGTAGAAGCAGAGACAAAAGTCTTGCCATGTTGGTCATCAATAATTTGAGCCCAAATATGACAATTACTACGAAAAACCGATAAACGAGGTATAGTTTTGTTTTGTGACAGTTTGCCACGAACGCGACGGAGTCGTCTAATTTTAGTATTATTTTCAATTGACATATGTTTAGGCTTTAGCGGTCTTACCGGCTTTTAACTTAATAAATTCATTGAGGTAACGGATACCTTTGCCTTTATAGGGCTCAGGGGTTCTAATCTTTCGGATATTACTGGCAACTTGACCAACAACTTCACGATTACAACCAGAAACGGTAATTTTACTTTCATCGGCAACAGAGATAATGATACCTTCGGGAGCCACAATATAAACAGGATGGATGTAACCAGCTAAAACAGTGAGCTTGTTTCCGGAGACTGAAGCTTTGTAACCAGTTCCACGAATTTCTAGCTCTTTGGTCCATAATTCGACTACTCCTTTGACCATATTGTTAATATGGGCTCGGGCAGAACCATGATTAGAACGGGTTTGCTTGTCTTCGGCTAAACGAGTAACTTTGATTTGATTATCAGTAACTGAGGCTTCAATTTTTGCCGGAAGAGTATAAGTTAAAACTCCTTTTGGTCCAGTAATGGTAACCAATGAGGCCTCAACTTTTACAGTAACATTTTGAGGAATTATGATGATTTGTCGGCCTATACGTGACATAGTTGTTTACCAAATTTCGGCAATTAATTCACCACCAAGTTTTTTGGTAGCGGCTTCTTTTTGAGAAAGCAGACCGGAGGAGGTAGAAATAATAATTAAAGACTTTGGAGTTTTACCCCAAGGTAAGGATGAAGAGCTACAATATTGACGTCGGCCAGGGGTGGAAAAGATTTCCACATCAAGAACGCGGGGCTGACTAATGCTAATGAGTCTATCTTTGGTATTGACAGTAAAATCGGCAATAAAACCAGCTTTTTTCAATTTTTCTAGAATAGAGACTGAATATTTGGATAAGGGGGCCGAAATATTTTTACGACCGGCACGACTACCGTTTTTGATTCTGGTTAATAAATCGCAAGATAATGAATTGATCATAGTTGTTTACCAGCTGGCTCTTTTAACACCTGGAAGAGCACCAGCATTGGCTAATTTTCTAAAACATAAACGACAAAGACCGAACATACGGATGTATGATCGAGGACGGCCACAAATCTGACAACGGTTATGATGTCGATTTGAGTATTTTAATTTTTTGTCTTCACGGACTATTTTTGCAGTTGTGGCCATAGGTTATTGCTTTTCAAATGGAAAGCCTAGGGTGGATAATAACATTTTTGAATCCTCGATTGAAGAGGCAGAAATGCTCATAGTCACCTGGACTGAACGAATTTTATTAACGACATCTAAATCAACTTCAGAAAAATAGGTCTGATCGGGAATGGTTAGACTGTAATTACCTTCATTGTCAAAAGAATCAACAGGACAACCTTTAAAATCACGAAGACGAGGTAAAACTAGGTTAAATAGTTTAAAGACAAAGTCGTACATTCTGGTGCCACGAAGAGTGACTTTGTAGGCTAAAGGTTCGCCTTCGCGAAGCTTAAAAGCAGAAATAGACTTTTTAGATCGAGTTAAACGGGGTTTTTGACCGGTAATAGCCATTAATTCTTTTTCGGCGGCAGCTAGAATTTCCTTGCTGTCACGACCTTCGGAAACACGATAGTTGAGAACAACTTTTTTGAGTCTTGGTAAAGAATTAGGATTTTTTGAACCTAAGTTTTTAGCTAATTGTTGGTTAATTTCTTTAATATAAGTAGACATCATATGATTTATTTTTTAGCAGCAACAATTATGGACTTACATTTACGACAAATTCTGGATTTATCACCATTTTTATCGATAGAATAAGCAACACGAACTTTTTTGCCACAGTTTGGGCAAATTAACATAGTTTTTGAGGCTTTAAGAGGGCGTTCTTTTTCAATAATGCCACCCTTTTGACCTTGACTAGGTTTAACGTGTTTTTTGAAAAGATTCAAACCTTTGACAACAACCTCTTCGGTTTTGGCAAACACTTTAACAACTTCGCCATTACGACCCTTGTCCTTTCCGATTAAAACTTCAACTTTATCACCTTTTTGAATTTTCATATTAATAAACCTCCTTGGCCATAGAAGCAATTTTGGTAAAACCAGCATCTTTTATTTCACGAGCGATAGGTCCAAAAATACGGGTACCACGAGGATTTTTTTGAGAATCAATAATAACGGCAGCATTATCAGAAAAACGAATATAGGAACCATCAGGTCGACCTAATTCTTTTTTAGTTCTGACAATTACAGCTTTAACTCTTTCTTTTTTCTTGACAAGGCCATTGGGCATGGCTTCTTTGACGACAGCGAGAACGATATCGCCAACTCCACATTGTTTGTGTTTGGATCCGATGTAGATATGCATAATCTCGAGAGATTTGGCTCCACAATTATCGGCTGGTTTGAGACGGGTTCTTAGTTGCAACATATTATTCGGTTAAACCGGATTTAACAATTTCTAATGTGGTAAATCTTTTTAATTTACTAAGAGGTCGAGTTTCACGGACTAAAACAGTATCACCCATTTTGGCATTTAAATTGTTTTCAGCGTAAATCTTTTTGTGACTCTTGATGATTTTTTTGTAAAGAGGATGGCGAGAGGTATATGACAAAGAAACAACAATAGTGTTGGTCATTTTGTCAGAGACAACGACGCCAGAAAAGGTTTTACCAGTGTTAATGTTTTTATCTGTCATTTTGGTTAAGTAATGTCAAAATTAAAGCAATTTCAGTTTGAATCTTTTTAAAAACAGAAGTATCTTTTTGGTTTCCCAAATATTGTTTACTTTTAGATTCAACAAGTTTCTTTTTTAGTTCAATTAAAAGTTTGTTCAACTCTTCTTTTGTTTTTTGCTTGTAGGCAATTTTATCAGTTTTTTTCATAAATTCTAGAGTAGATTACTTTCTTTTAACTACTTTGGTAACAATAGGTAACTTGGCAGCAGCTAGACGAAGAGCCTCATGAGCATCAGGCTCGGAAATACCGGTAACTTCGAATAGAATTCTACCGGGGCGGATGACAGCGACATAACCTTTGACGTCGCCTTTTCCGGCACCGAGTGGAGCACCGGCACCTTTTTCAGTAAAAGGTTTGTCAGGAAAAATGCGGATCCAGGTGCGACCATTTCTTTTGGTGGCATGAGCAATAGCACGACGAGCGGATTCAATTTGATTGCTGGTAATCCAGCCACAAGCCATGGCTTTTAAACCATATTCACCAAAGGCAACTAAGTTTCCTTGGGAATTTCCTCGCATACGACCGCGGAATTGTTTTCGATATTTGGTTCGTGATGGTTGCAACATAATTTTATACGCCTAAACATAAATAAACTTTAACGCCAACGTAACCTGATCGAGTGAGACAGGGAACTTCAGCATAATCAATATTAGCTTTGATGGTGCTCAATGGAACTTGACCTTGGTGGAATTTTTCGCGGCGACTAATTTCAGCCCCGTTGATACGTCCAGAAAGGATGACCTTGATACCTTTGACACCAGCGGCCATTGATTTTTCAATAGCAGAAAGAACGACGCGGCGGTAAGGCATACGTTTGGCTAATTGATAGGATATTTTTTCGGCAATTAATTTAGCTGAAAGATCGGTATTTTT
>CAZKWZ010000002.1:62890-64574 GCA_964556795.1 uncultured Gammaproteobacteria bacterium
AGAAATGAGAACCATGGGATTTGTCCATGCGTTTAATTTTTTGACCTTCATCGACTTGAATGGAATCGAATTTAAGGCCGTCTGGAGAGAGATTATAATTGTTTTTGGCTGTAGATACAACAGTTTTAAGAGCAGCAGCTAAAACACGAGCAGCTTTGGTATTGGTCAAAGATAGTTTGACAATAGCCTCAGTAGGAGCAAGTTTTTTTATAGAATTAGCGAGAAGTCGTAATTTACGGGGAGAAATCTTGATATTCTTGTCGGTGTAGACAGATCTTTTAAATTCAGAGGCGGCAACAACAGGAGCGGTTTCAATTTTTGGAGCAACTTCCTTTTTGATAGTTTCTTTTTTGACGACTGTCTTTTTGACAACTGGTTTTTTAGTGATTTCTTTTGCCATATTTTTAGGTCTTTTCTATAACACGTTTAACCACACGTCCATGACCTTTAAAGGTTCTGGTAAGGGCGAATTCACCTAAACGGTGACCGACCATATCTTCGGTGACATAAACTTCGATAAATTTATGACCATTGTGAACGGAATAATGATGACCAACAAAGTCCGGAGAAATTTGGCTACTGCGAGCGTAGGTCTTGATAGAAGATCCGTCGGTATTTGCTGCAGTTTTTTTAATTAACTTAGCGTCAATATATGGACCTTTTTTAGAACTTCTAGCCATGTTATTTTGAACGGTGTTTAACAATTAATTTATTGGAAGCTTTTTTGTGCTTACGGGTTTTCTTGCCCATAGCTGGCTTACCCCAAGGAGTCTTGGGATTCATACCAACACTGGATCGGCCTTCTCCACCTCCATGTGGATGGGAGTGAGGATTCTGAGCAACACCACGAACACCTGGTCTGATACCACGATGTCGGGAGTCACCAGCTTTGACTAATTTTTGATTGGAATGATCAGCATTACCGACTTGACCAATAGTGGCACAAGCGGTTCCCGGGAAGATTCTAAGTTCACCGGAAGGAAGTTTGACAGTGACCTTGGCACCATCAATAGATTGGATATAGGCAGCAGAACCGGCAGATTTGATGATCTGGGCACCACGACCAGCCTGGAATTCTAAACAATGAAGTGGAGTACCGACGGGAATGTTTTTCAAAGGAAGTTTGTTACCATCCTTGATAGGAGCATTTTCAGAGTAGACGATGACATCACCAATTTTTAGGTTGGAAGTGGCCAAGATATAAGCCTTGGAACCATCTTCATAGGAAAGAAAGGCAATATCAGCAGTACGGTTAGGATCATACTCGATGGCAATAACCTTGGCTTTGACATCAATTTTATTTCTCTTCCAGTCGATCAGACGAAGGAAACGTTTTTGCTCACCACCACGGTGACGAACAGAAACATGGCCTTGGGAGTCACGACCACTACGTTTTTTCTTGATAGTTAATAATTTATTTTTCATTTTTTAGAGTCAAAATATCAATTTTTTGATCTTTTTTAACAGTAATAATAGCTTTTTTGAAGTTAGGACGATTAATAGGAGTTCTGGTCTTCCAGTTACTTTTTACCTTTCCTTTGACAATAAACAGATTGACCATAAGAGGTTTGATACCAAAAAGAGTCTCGAATTCAGAGGCAACTTGGCCCTTGGTAGCTTTGAGGTCAACAATAAAACCATATTTGCCGTTTGATTGGGCGGTAATGGATTTTTCGGTGACTAA
>CAZKWZ010000003.1:0-39943 GCA_964556795.1 uncultured Gammaproteobacteria bacterium
AAAGATTAAAAAAAATTAGAAGAATCGAAAATAATTTGAATGTTGTGGCCGCTGTAAAAGAAGAATATTTACCTAAGTTTTGGGATATTATAAAAAAGAATTGGATTTTTTTACTGATAATAAGTGTGTTGGCAATTGCTTTGTACGCCAATGCTCAAATGGGAAATTTTGTTTCAGATGATTACGCGACTATTGTCCAAAACCAAAGAATTGGTGACTTTTGGTACACCATGAATTGGAATATGTTTGGAAACTCGATGAATTTAACGAATTTCTTTGTTTATAAACTTTTTGGGAATGCAAATCCCCTCCCTTACCACATAATGTCGTTGATGTGGTTTATGGTATTTAACGTTTTGGCCTATGTATTGCTAAATTTAATTGGAAAAAACGAACGGATGGCAAAGTTGGCCATGTTGTTATTTGTCTTTCATCCGATTCATGTTGAAGCAGTCAGCTGGATTGCGGGACGAATATATTTGATATTGGCAGTATATATCTTGGCAGCAGTAATAAACTTGATTTACTTTTTGGATAATGGAAAAATTAAACACGTAATTTGGAGTTTGGTATTTTTTGTTTTAGCGTTTCAAACCGACAGACCCCGACCTTTTGGCATATTTTTAATCATGTTTTTATATGGGTTTTTATATGGTTGGAAAAAGATTTATCACAAATATTCAAAAATTCTGGCTATAGCCGGTGTAATCGGTGTCTTGGCAGTTTTTATTAGTTGGCCGCATATAACCAATAGAATTAATATAGTTAATGGAGGAATAAACGCTAGTGATGGGATTTTTTATAATCCACTATTTCAATACCCAACAGCAGTCCCAAATTATTTACAGCTTTTGGTTTACCCGGTTGATTTGACTCTCTACCATACCATGTACGTGCTACCGACTTGGTTAAACGTTTTAATTTTTGTTAATTATTTGGCCTTAGTAGTTTATTTCTTTTTTAAGGATAAAAAATATTTTTGGGCTCTAAGCTTTATTTTTGTATCTATTGCCCCTTCAATGGCACCAATAAAAGTTAGCTGGTTAGTAGCAGAGCGATATATGTTTTTAGGATCTTTGGGATTTTGTATGTTTCTTGGCTTATTACTAGATGATCATTGGAATAAATTAAAAATTATTACTCCGACCTTACTTGTATCTATATTGATATATTACGGAGTTCGGACAGTGACTAGAAACATTGACTGGCAAACAAATCATAATTTATGGGTAAATACCTGCCAGGTTTCACCAAATAGTCACAATGCTTGGAACAATATCGGCGATGATTACGATAAGCTAAAGCAATACGATAATGCCGTCAAAGGCTTTACTCAGTCGGTTTTGGTAAAACCAAATTATGCTGATGCATATCATAACCGGGCAAATATATTTTATAAAGCCGGAAGACTAGATTTGGCCAGAGAATCATATGATATTGCCCTTAGGTTTTCTCCAACTTTATATCAGTCGTACTTAAGTTTGACGCAAATCGATATATTGGAAAAGAACGGTGAATTGGCTTATAAACATGCCGCATCGGCACTTCAATTACAGCCAAACGATCCTCAAACGTTATTTATATTTGGAGTAGTAAACGCCCAAATTGGAAAGGTTGATGACGCCAAAAAGATTTTCAAAACAATTTTAGCTACATACCCAAATTATCAGGCAGCTAAAAATGCTTTGATGGAATTAGAAAATACTAAAGTAGGGACAACTAAATAAATCAGAGGATAGCCCGATATTTGCTACACTTTTTACAGTCTAAACAGGGGGAATTTTTTAAAAGATAGCGAAAATTTTTGGCTTTTGGTCCATTCCAGACACTTGAAAAAGAATTATTAAAAACATTGCCAAAGGAATATTTTTTAATCACCTTGGAATACAAATCAGCCTGGGGTATTACACAACAAGGTAAAAGCTCACCGGAGGCAGTTATTTGAGGATAAATCCAGGGATAATAGCAGGAACCTTCTTTAATTAACGGATTGGGTAGAGATAGTTTTAGACCTAAATTGTCAGAATAGTCTTTAATTTCTTTAAATATTTTAATAATAGATTTGGAATTATATTTGTAATATTTATCCAAGGATTCGGCCTGGTAATCGTAGGGAAGCTGGGTAGTAATTGTTTTTATGCCAATTTTTTTAGCTAGTTTTAATATAGAAAAAATATGATTTAAATTTTTAAGGTTAAAATCCAAAAACACTATATTGAAATTTATTTCAAAATTTCGATGTTTTTTTTCTGATACGGCTACAAGTTGGCGAATATTATTTTCAAATTTTTCCAAAGTACCACCGCGACGAATTTTGGCATAGGTTTTAGACTGTCCCGATTCAATGGAAAAACTCAGTGACTGGGGTGGATATTTGACAATCGAGTCAATTAGTTTTGGAGTTAAAAGCTGAGCATTGGAAATAAAGGTATAGGGGACTTTTTGTCGATGTAGTAGAGCGATTATTTTTGGAAAATAAGGGTTTAGTAGAGTCTCCCCCATGCCGGTTAAATTAATGGATTTAAGGGGTTTAAGCTCGGAGAGTAGTTTTTGTAAATGTTTTGGAGTTAAAAACTTGATATTATCGTGACTTTTGTCTAAATTACACATTAAACATTTCAAATTACAGACGGCTGACATTTCTATTTGAATTTCTATCGGTTTAGCGGCAAAACCGGTTTTGAAATAAGCCAGGGAATAATTTAAAAGAGTTTTTGGGATTAGTGAAGCAGAACCGGACTTAAATAATTGAGAAAATTTATTTTTAGTCTTTTGGATATCAAAGCTCATTTAAATATAATTTTATATAAATTATTGGCGCGTTTATTCCAGTCCCAGACATTTCTAATCAAATCTAGAGCATCTGATGAGGTTTTTTGATAAAGCTTAGTATCTAATAGTAAAGTGATAACATTGTTGGCAAAGTCAGAAAAATCACCAGGGATACTTTTAATCATACCTTTGGGGTAATAGGTTTTTAAGGCTTCAAGGTCAAATGATACTCCAGGTAAGCCCCAGGCCATAGCTTCAGCGGCGGCCATACCACCACTATCGTAGATAGCAGGATGAACCACAATTTTAGATTCTTTAAAAATATTATATTTACCCTGACCACTTTGAAAACCAAAGAGAATAATATTTTTTTCAAGACGATATTTTTTAATTTTTTTCTTTAAATCTTTTTCTAATTGACCATCACCAATTAGAGCTAATTTGGCTTTTGGCATTTGTTTAACAACCAATTTCCAAATATCAACTAATTCCAGAACACCTTTTTGACTATGAAGACGGCCTTGAAAGACAGCATCGTATTTTCGTTGTGGTACTTTTTTAATTTTAGTTGACTTTAAATATTTCTCAGACTCGCCAGTATCAACTCCACCCTGAACAATAACCACCTTTTTACCGGGAAAACGTTTTCTATCAGGCTCGGAGGTGATTAAAATTTGATCTGCAAATAATTGTGCTAAAAATCTGGTAAATATTTGAGTAAGGTAATAAAAAGTTCCTTTTATGATTTGATGCTCATATGGAGAAAATTTTGATCCAGGTCGGGGGGCAAAAAGATATTGACCACATAACCAGGTACCACGAGGGTTGAAGGTTTTATATAAAAGACCAATGGAAAAATCAGGGTAGAAATCAGAAACGGTATAACAATACTGAGAATTTTTAAATTCTGAAAGATGTCTAAAAAAAATAACTTTTCCCAAAAATAATCTTCGAAAATTATGCCGGATTAAATTTAAAACTGTGGGACTATTGTTTTTATTAATAACATCGGTTTTGATAAATTTTGGCTTTAGTTGATAGCGTTTTAATAATAATTCTGTTTCCGCGCTACCAAAAACGCAAATATCAAGTTTGTCCTGCCAGTGTTTGATGAATTCTAAAAAAATTGTATCGCCGCCACTTTGACCGGTGCCAATGTTATTATTAGCTATTATTATTAATTTTGATTTCACTTAGCTATTCTAACTTATTTAAAATGAAAATAAACTTGGGAAGTGGCCCGATTTCGGCAAAGGGCTGGATAAACTATGACTGGGGTTTATTACCTTTTTTAGGGAAATATAAATTGACAGGACTATTGATAAAAATTGGTCTGTTGCCAAAGGAATACAATTGGAAATGGCCACAAATTGATTTAGTGGACATTAGGGGTACTTTTCCTGACGATGATAAAAGTGTCGATTATATTTATTGCTCTCATGTTTTAGAGCATTTTGAAAAAAATACATCAATAAAAATTTTAAAAGAGTGTAAAAGAGTTTTAAAAAAGAATGGCCGAATAAGAATTGTGTTACCAGACCTCTCTTTGATAATAAAAAAATATAAAAATGCAGAAAGCTTTAATAGGGAATATTTTGGTTTTGATAAAGATCTATATGTTGGATTTTTAGGTAAATTAAAAAGAAATTTTATCCGTGGCCATGAATGGATGTATGATTTAAAATCGGCAAAGGATTTGTTGAGCGAGGCTGGATTTAAAGAAATTACTGTATGTAAGTTTAAAAAAGGCCAGGTGCCAAATTTGGACATTTTGGATATTGCCCAGCATCAGGAGATTAGTTTGTATCTAGAAGCTTCCGGTAGGAATTTAAAATAATTTGAAAATTTTTGGAGGAAAATTTTTTAAGAGCAAAGGAACGACATTGTTTTTGGAGTTGTGAATAGAGTTTTGGATTTTGAGAGAGGTTTTTTATAGTATTTAGAAAATTGACAGTATTTGGTTTAAATAATATTGAGACAGAACTGTCTAAGGCCTCGGGAATTGCCCCTAAATTGGAACCAATCACCGGTAGACCAGTGGCAACAGCCTCCATCATTACCCGGCCATAACCCTCCGGATATTGAGAGGCAATACAAAATATTTTTGATTTTCGATAAACCTCCGGTAAATCTTTATTTTGAATTGCACCCAAGAAAGTAATATTTTTAAAATTTTGGGAATATTTTTTAACAATATATTCTAAAGGTCCATTTCCGACAATAGCAAAATTTTTCCCAGGAAATTTTTTGGCTGTATTTAAAAATATTTTGATACCCTTTTTAGCGATAAGTCGACTAACAAAGAGATAATCATAAATTTTTTTATTGGAAATTTTCGGAGAAAAATTTTTTAAATTAATCCAATAGCGATATAGAGTTAGTTTGGATGATTTAATCCCCCATCTATTTAATTGTTGGAGAGAAGCCTCTGATAGACATAAGATTTGATCACAGGCTGACAAGACTGTGGTGGTAATTTTTTGAGAAAAACCATTTATATTTTCATAGATGGCATGGGTACTACAGACATGTTTTTTATTGAAAACAAATGACAGGATATTACCGATAAAAGCAGCATTAAAACCCTGACTATGAATAATATCTATTTTATTTTTATGCCAAAGTAGCCAAAGAAAACTTCTAATCAAGAGATATGGGGTCAGATATAAAAAGTCTAATAAAGGATATTTTTCAAGCTTGGGAAAAAGTTGTTGCCCAAACCATTTATATCTAATGATTTGGCAATATCCACGCTTTTCCTTTGGTAGATAACTGCTTTTAGTCGTCAAAGGAGAATAAGTTAGAACGTAGGACTTTATTTTATGCTCATTTAGCTGTTCAACTAGATCGTCTAAATGTGATTCAACTCCACCTAAATTTGGGCTAAAAAACGGACTCAAAATTAAGATGGCTTTTATTGCTGCCATTTTAGGCGATTGATTGGTTTTAAAAGATGTAACTTGTATTTTAAGGTAACTAGAAAGTATATCCACCAGGTAAAAAAACAGGCCAAAGGATGGAAAAACCAAGCAAAGTCGGGTTTTTTAATAAAGCCTCTGATGGAATCAAATAAGGCTGGTAATATCAGTAGACTGTATAAACTAAAGGATAAAACATGGCTTTGAGTTGACCAATGATATTGTCGAAATTTTTTATAAGTATAATAATCAGTCAAACGACGATTTTGTTTTCTCAAAAATTTTACAAATGATGATTCGCAAAAGGTATGAATAATACCTGTTTTTACCTTGGCAAAATATAGAGGTTTTGGAGCCATAGCCAGCAAATCGATATCAAAAAGATAATTTCCGGTAAAGAACTTGTCTATGAATTTTTTTCTAAATATGGTTCCGTTTGCGCCGATAGTTGGTATATATTGATTATTATCAATCTTTATTTTTATATATTCATCAAGGTCTTTTTCAACCAGTTTGAGCCCAGTCCATTTTTGACTTAATTGACTAAAGCGATCGTAATTTTGGTTAAAAAAGGCAAAGGGGTCATTGGCACCTAAAAGTGATGAATATCTTTCGATATAACCCGCCCTTGAACGATAGGTAAAGGAAATTGGTTCAGTACCGATAATTTCGTTATCATTAAAAGGCAAAATCATTTTTTCAAGCCAGTTTTTATCCGGGAGAATATTGTCGGAATCAATTAGGGCAATTAAAGAGCCGTGACTATTTCTAAGACCAATGGCTTTACCAGCTTCGGCGGTTTTAAGAGGATTTTTTAATATCTGACAATGATATTTTTTAGCTAATTTGATTGTATTATCGTTTGAACCACCATCAATAATTAAAATTTCGTAATTTTTATAGCTTTGATTGGCGATAGAAAGCAAACATTTATCTAAAATTTTACCGGAATTAAGAGTTGGAATAATAAAACTAATTTTATTGGAAATCTCGGAGTTTTTGGAGGTATTTAATGGCATAAGTGAATAGAAATTTAACATCGGCAAGGTTTCTAATTGAAATAATTTTATGCCAAATAAACTGTGGGGTTAATACTCCATAAAATAATTCCCTAACTAATTTTAATTGTTCTTCGGGTGTAATTTTGGTTTTCATGATTGGTTGTCTCATATCGTAGTCATCCCAATTTTTACTTAAAAGCCAATTGTTTTTTTGGCATTCAGAAAATAAGGGTGTTCCCGGATAAGGGATAACGATAGTAGCTTGCATACTATCGGCTAAATTTTCTTTAAAAAGTTTTCTAGCGGCATTTAAAGTATTTTCAGCATCAGTTTTACTTTCCCAGGGGTAGCCAATCATAATAGTAACGTGTGGTTCAAGACCGGCATTTTTAGCCATGATTAAAGTCTTTTTGGCGTCAGCAACCTGGGTATTTTTATCAATTCGATCAAGAGTTTTTTGGTTGTTTGATTCTAGACCATACAAAACAAATCTAAAACCAGCTTGGGCCATTAAATTGTATTGTTTTTGATTTAAGGCAGCAAAGCGCATATTACAGCCAATAACTACTTTTTTATTTAAACCTCTTTCAATTAGTTCATGACACAAATCATCAAGCCCAGAGCCAATAGGCAGAGTGCCTGAATCATCAAATATTTCCTTTATTCCCAGAGAAACTAAATATTCAATTTCTTTGATGGTATGTTCTACAGAAAATGTACGGAAAGTTCCAAAAGGGTGAGTTGTAGTCCAAGAGCAAAAAGTACATTTACCCCACCAACAATCACGCCCTGACATAATATAAGCCCCGGGTTTGTATTTAAAATTAGTATTGTTGTGACCATAGAGTTTCCATTTGGTTAATTGCCGGTCAATAATAGGCATAGAATCTAATTGATGGTGTTTGAGGGCGAACTTACCTGTGTTCAAAATTTTATTCTTATTTTTATAATAAAAGCCTGGTTCGAGCTTGGTGTGGTTAACAAGATGATCAACCAGATTGAGCATCATAAAGTCATAATCACCACCGGTAATAACGAAATCTACTCTGGAATTCTTAAATGATTCTTCTGGTAGAGCGGTAACATGATCACCCATTAGAACTAAAATGCTTTTAGGTAAGGCTTTTTTAAGTTCATTTATAATATGCCAATGTTTTTTTATTACCGGGGTTTTTGACTCGATAAAAATAATTCCAGGATGACGACGTAATATCCGATTGAACCACTGTCGATAAGATATTTTTTCAGCAATAGCGTCATCCCAAAAGACTTTGTAACCCTGTTGTTTTAGAGCAGTAGCACCATAGGCGGGAATAACAGGTAATATTACATTTCCGGTGTTTGTCCATTGAAATTGTCTGTTTTGGGCTAAAAAAGGAATCCCTTTGGAGGACTCTAGTGGAGGATATGAAATTGAGATGGTTAATTTTTTAGCCGCCAAGGTAACCTTTTTCATTTGTTTTATGAGGAATGAAATCTAACTTTTTTGAAAAAAATCCAATGATAAATAGTATACCGTAATAAGCATGGGTAATTGGAATAGTAATGATAGCTAAAAGTGAAGATAAAAGATTATTTTTTTGAATTAAAAAAGAAAAAAAGGTAAACAAAAGTAAAATTAAATAAATAATTATGGGTAAGAAATAAAATCTATTTAAAAGATTAAAAAGAAAAGGAAAAAGAAATATATACAGAACGGCAAAACTTGGAATCAAATAACCAGGGAGAAGACTGGTTTTAGGGTAAATTCTGGCAAAATTTCCCCGGTGAAGGGCATAACGGGTTATTTGCTGAAGATGGGGAATAATCACATTGCGACGGTGATGAAAAACAATCAGTTTTGGGTGATATAAAATTTTTTTATTGAGTTTATAAACAATATTTGAGCACAGGATAGTATCTTCACCGGGCCAATGATGAGTATCAAAACCTTTGACCTTATCAAAGGCATTTTTTTCGACAATTAAGTTTACTGAGGGAAAGTCGTCAACAAAACGTTTAGCTTTTATTGAATTTCTATAGGTACCAGCTCCCCCACTACCCAAGTAGGATGACCAAACTAAACCTGAGGCTTTTTGAAAGACATTGTCGTTTGGGGGTGTTAGACAAGGCCCACAAAGGGCAACTATATCATTGGAAAATAATTTGATAGCGTCTTTTAGCCAGTTTTTGGAAGGATATGAATCATCATCCAAAAATGCCAAATATTTACCATTTGCCTTTTTAGCACCTAAGTTTCTTTTAATCGCCGGACTGACAGGTCCGGAAATTTTGTCAGTAATTACCAAGACTTCAAAGGATTTGAAACTTTGTTGCTTTAATTTTGATAAAGTTTCTTTTAAATAATCGGTTTCTTTTCTGACCGGAATAATTATGGAAAATAAAACTTTAGACGACATATTAGCCGGTATTAACTCTCATTTCTAATTCCGGATCATATATCCAGCGACGACGATTTTTGTCATCATAATAATGTAATATTTTGAGTCGATAAAAAACTGCCAAAGCGTCCCTTAAACTATTGATAATAATCTTAAATCCGGTGGCGTGAGTCAAACTCTGAAAAACGTAGTTTAATTTTATTGGAGCCTCATAGATTTTTTTAAAACCTAAATGATTGGCAACAGCTAGTATTTCCAAATCTATGGCATAATTTTTTACCAACAAACGGGGTAAAACTTTCTCCAAAACCGGACGTCGAAATATTTTAAGCCCGGCTTGGGTATCATGAACATTAATATCGAGGAGAAATTTTGATATTAGTCGGGCACCAAAGCTAATTAATTTTCGTTGAAAAGGATAGATTACTTGTGAGGCGGGATGTCTTTTGGAGCCAACTATAATATCGGCTTGATACCATTCCATATGCTCAATAAGCATGGAAATACCGTTGGGATCAATTTCCATACCTGAATCGATAAAGGCAACATAATCCCCTACTGACCTGGCCATACCATAGCGAAGGGTATAGCCTTTGCCATGATTGTGGGGATACCCAACTACCTGCAGATTTTTTAAGTGACATTTTTTGGCCTCAATAAAAGTTTTGTCTACCTCTGTACCATCGACTACCAATATCAATTCATATGGATAACGAATTTGCTCCAAAGTGTCATAGATAGAATATATATCCTGTCTGATGGTTTTTTCTTGTTTGTAAGCAGGGACAATAACTGATAAAAAATGATCGTTATTTTTTTTCATCAAGCTCAACAAAACGGTAAAGAGATAAGGTTTGGATGGCGGTATCCTGCCAGGAAAAATATTTGGATCTTTTTAGGGCGCCTTTTGCATATTCATTTCTGAGGCTCTCATTGGTCCATAATTTATTTATTGATTTTTTTATAGAATCAAGTGAATAAGGATCAAAGTATTCACCATTAAAATCCATTATTTCCGGTAGACAACTTTCCTGAGAATAACAAACCGGAGTACCAGATTGCATAGCCTCGATTAAGGGTAAACCAAAACCCTCTGAAAATGACGGCTGACAATACAAGGTGGCTAAATTGTAAATATATGGCAAATCCTCATCGGGAACAAATCCGGTACAGTGAATAAGAGGAGACTTTTGTGATTGGAGCCAGAGTAGATCCTGTGTCCAGGGGTGTTGAGGTACCTTTTTAGTAGCTGAAGAACCAACTATAACAAGAGGAGTATTTAATTCTATACAACTTCTAACCAGGCCGGGAATATTTTTGTTCCAATTAATATCCCCAACATATAAAACAAACTTTTCAGGTAAGTTATATTTAGATTTAATGTCTTGCAAGGCTTTTTTATCACTTATTATTTTAAAATTTGGGGTAGCGGCTTCGTAGATAGAAAAGATTCTATCGGCGGGATATTTTATGTAGTCGAGAATCTGATATTTGGCTGAATGTGATGGACAAATAATATAACTAGCTTGTTGAAGTCGATGTTTTTGAATTAACCATTTAATTTCACCTCTAATACCTACGGGAAAATGTTTTGGAAAAGCCCTGGGAATTAGATCATGGCAAGTGACAATAAATGGCGTTTTTTGGGAAGGTAGGGTTATTTTAAAGGGATCGAAATAGGGATAGTGGATTAAGTTATAGTTTTTGTTGGGGGAATTAATTTCCAGCAGTTCAATGCTGTAGTTATTAAACTCGGGGTTATTTTTTACTTCCTTTTGAAGAGCATTAACTAGATTTCGGGTATAGTAACCAACTCCACGTTTAGAATTACCGTCATTTAGGGGACTAACATCAATAGCAACTTTAAATTTTTTCATGGTTTAATTCGTAGAGTTTAATATAGGAAATGGGAAAACGAAGTGCAGAATACCAGGCAAAGACAAAACCGGGAAAGGCATCTACATAGCCACGGTGGCGAAAATAGGCCAAACAAAACCAATATAATGGTTTAAAAATAAAATATTTTAAAAAATTATATGGATTGTTTTTAACCCCTTTATCTTTGAGCTCCTGAGCTAAAAGAGAGGTATATCGATTATTTCTTAGTAGATATCGACTAAATGTAGGATCAGCATAATGAAGTAAATCGTGATCTAAAATAGAAACCTCTCCGTCTACATGAGCTTGTTCATGAACGTCTTTACAGGGGAGATAAGCTTTTCCCCGACGGTATAATCTAATTGTAGGATCGGGATAAACACCACCTTTTTTCAAAAAACTTCCTAAAAAGTAATTTTGTCTTTTTATCCAAAAAGCGTCAAAAATAGTATTTTTAATGGTTTCTAAGATTTCAGTTTTTAAATCATGGGTTACCACTTCATCAGCGTCCAATTGAAGTATCCAATCGCTGGTACAAGCATCGATAGCCTTTTGTTTATTGATGTGAAACATGGGGTAATTGACGGATTTGATTAGTTTGAGATGGGGATATTTTTTGACAATACTAACTGTTTTATCGGTTGAGGAATTATCAACTACGACAATTTCATCGACCCAATTTTTAACTGAATCAAGACATCTAGCAATAAATTCCGCCTCGTTATAAGTAGTAATAGCAACCGAGATAGTCGTTTTATTCGTCATTTGCTATATATTTTAAAGCTTTGGCCAGTTTTTTCAAAATCTGACGCTTCAACCACTAAAGATGAGCTGGGAATAATTTCCGGAATACCGAAGTAAAGGTTATCGATTTGTTTGACGGTAGAAAAGCCAAATTTGTCGGGCGCAGTTAGTTTTATTTGTTCTTGGATTTGCTGAGGCGAATAACGACTATAAAAAAGATACAAAATATAGGGTTGATCATATTTATCGGTTATATAAATATTTTCGTAATTACTTTTTTGTGATTCTATATAGGGAATAAGCTCCGAAAAACCTGTATTCCAGGCAAAGGAATAACGTTTGGGGGCATGAACATAATATGAATCCAGATAATAAATAATTGAGATTACATATATCAAAGCAATAAGGATTAGGGCTAATTTAGATTTTATGCTGTCAATACCAAGGGCTACTAATATCGATATGGGAATGACCATAGGTAAGGCTCGAAGTGCTGAGGGTGCCTGAAAAGTCATTGAAGAAGCGATGGGAGAAATAAATAACAAACTAAAAACAAGCTGCTTTAAATGAGAATTTTTAGTGTTAAAAAGTTTAACTATGCCCAAGATTAATAATGGTAATTCAAGTAGATACAACTGACCCATATCAGGATTTTTCGAGCGAGGGACTTCGTCACCGTTGATAAATAGAAAATTTAAATTAAAGTGAGAAGTGTATTTTTCAAGCCAGGATAGGGTATAAAGAATACGACGGTTGTGTATTAAACGATTGACTATCTTGGTGTTGCCATGTTGATTTAATAATTCCTCTGAGCGTGATAAGGGTCCCTTGTCAGCTGTTAAACCTACACCACCAAGTCGAGTAGTTCCCCCATTTTTTAGAAAAGAGATAGCTACTGGTGAGACAAGTATTAAGCCGATAAAAATAGCAATAAAAAAATCTTTGTTTAAAAACTTTTTGAAATTAAAAATTAGGATAAATAAGATTAATAAGGGGGCAATAACTCTGGCTGAGTGATAAGTTGCTAAGGAAACAACTAAAGGGATGGGAAATAGATATAAATATTTTTTTTGATTGTTTATGAGGTAAAGATATAGCCAGTAAACACCCAACAATAGGAAGAATAAGGCGGTACTTGTTTCCCAAGCTCCCCGAGAAAATTGAAGATGCCAGGGAGAGATAGCCAGGACAAGAGCACTTAACAGAGAAAGGGAATAATTTTTAGTCAGGAGTAAAACAATTTTGTATAAAATATATACTGTCAGGACAGAAAAAATAAGATTGGGTAATCGAACTGCAAATACATTTAAGCCAAATATCTTTATAAAAGGCAGGGCAAGGTAGACATAGGCACCAGGTTTGTAGTCACCAAAGGATTTAAAATGGAGTGGCCAGGTATTGCCATGTTCATCACGACCGGTTTGAATTAGGGAATAAGCATTGTAGCCAAGGGCGGCTTCATCGGGATTAAGTGATGGCAAGGCAGAAATTTGCCAACATCTAAGTAAGGTAGCCAATAAAATAATAAAAAATATTTTAGAAATTTTTGTAACCATAAAAGGTTGAGAATTGATTAATGGGTGATAAAGGAATTAATTTGTTTAAATCAATCCCCTGTCTGACGGCATCATCATAGGAAAACACAGCCAAAACCGGTTTTTCCTGATTAATTAAATAATTATAGTTTGGAGTTTCAAACTTTATATTGTCGATTTTGGGAACAACGCCAGTATCAACGCTAGTGCTGACTAAATTTGATTGTAACTGATATTTTTGGGGTGAATATTGGCTTTGAAAAAGGTAATAAATGTAGGCTTGGCCATAAAAATTAGTAAAGTAAATGTCTTCTGAGGTTGGATTTTGTATTACAAAGTTTATGGCGGATTGATAGCCATAAAGCCAATCCTGTGGCGATTTTTTAACCATATGATTAAAGTACAAATCAAGATAGTAAACGAAAGATAGCAAATAAAATAAAAGTATAAATAGTTTTAGGATGATATTTTTTGGTTTATCAAGTAATTTTTGAAATCCAAAGGCAGCAAAATAACACAATGGGATAGAAAAACTCATAATTCTTGTAGCCTGGACTGAGTCCCTAGTCAAAGCTGCCGGAATTGGAGCTAAAAATAACCAAAAAAGAAATAGGTTTCCAAAAGGTAGTTTATTTTTATCAGCCAAGTATCTAATAAAACCATATATAAAGAAAAAGAAACTTGGGATTAAAAGAATACCGATGTAAGGAGCACTATGGCGAGGGTTTTGCCAGTCACCTTGAGTCAACAAAAATTGGGGTGAAAAATGATTAAAATAACGACTAAAAAAGTTTTTGGCAAAGAAAATATATTGGTTATGAAATAATTGATAATCAAGCTGACTACTTTCTGAAATAATCAAGTATTTTTCTTCGTTACTTCGGGGATAAGAAAATAAAGAAACAACCTCGAGGCGATTTCCTTGATGCTGGAAAAACAGACCAGAGAGGATGGGTAATGAAAAAATAAATAAAGGAAAAATAAATTTCAGGATAAATTCTTTTTGGAAATATTTTTTAGAAAAGTTAGTAAGCAACAAGACTAATATTAAGAGAAGACTGGTTAATTTTCCCGATTGGTAAGTAAAAAGAGTCAAGCCAAAGATAATTGAAGACCAAAAATATTTTTTATTTAGAAAAAAGTGTGAAGCCAAAAGTAATTCAAAGGTCAGAATGTTTGTTTCCCAAGCCCCTCGGGAATAGTGGATGTTGTATGGATTAAAAGCAATAATTATTGCAAACAATAGAGATAAATTTTTACTCGGTGAATGTTTTTTAACAATCAAATAAGCTATTAGTGGCAATAGAGATCCTAGTATTATTGAAGGAAGACGAACAGTAAGGGTATTTAAACCAAATAAATAGACAAAGGGAAGACAAAGATAAACATATAATCCTGGTTTATAGTCCCCAAAAGACTTGAATATTAAAGGTAGAGACTGGCCATATTCATCACGTCCGGTATGAATAATTGAGTAGGTATTGTAGCCAATGGCAGCTTCATCCCAAAGAAGCGGAGGATAATTGCTGTTATAGATTCTAATAAAAAAACCTAATATTAGAACAATTATTAAAATTATTTTTTCTTTATTCATAACTGACAAATTCGAATGCGGTACTGGCATCCAAGAAAGAAACCTTATCAATTAACTTGGCACGATTTTGGGGATAGTTATTCGGTGTAGTAATAAGTAGGGAATTATTTTCAGGATTTAGTTTTGAAATTTCCCAGTCATTAACAAAAATAAATTTATCGAAAGCATCAACCCAATACCAATCGGCATGAAAATTCCAGTCTTTTTTGGTATCTGTCTGATAATTTCGTGGATCCCAGGGCCAATAAAATAAAACAAATTCATGGGCTTCGCCATATTTTTTGGTGATATAGATGTGGTTATAAAGTGGATAATTTGCTTTAAGCTTGCTAACCATCTCCTGATAACCATATTGCCAATTTTGAGAATAATCACGATTATAACGGAGGTATTTAACCCAGTAAAAAGAAAATTCCAATAAAAATATCGAGATTAAAACAAAAATATATTTTTTGTTTTTTAGGAGAGAAACTCCGTAGCTTATTGATAAAAAATAAAAAGGTAAAGCAATAGTAGCTCTAATTGAGGGAAAATCACCCATGGTTAAAGCTGCCGGAAGCAGAGTAATTAAAAATGGAAAAAGAAACTGTCGAAGTTTAAAGATCCCGATATAAAAGAAAGGAACAAGAACAATAAAAAGTAAACTGGTTTTGGGAGGATTAAATTGAAAGTTGGTGGAACCTTGAAAAAAGAGAGGAATGGGATTTAGCAGATTTAAATAATTTAATGTAAGTTGTTTTGAAAAATAAATGTATTTGTTGTTGATAATCCGGTTAAAAACTGCCGGACCAGTATAGAGGCGTCTTGATTCATTGATACTATTAATAGCACTTTGATTTATTATGCCAACCCAACGATTTCTGGCTCGAGACTCAGGTGAAAATAAATTTAATAGGTTGGGAATAGCCAAGAGTAGAAATATAATGAGGGAAAAATAATGAAATTTAGTTTTTATCTGGTGTCGATAATAAAAGACAAAAAATGCCAGTAATAATGGCAGAGCAATCCGGGTGTTGTGATAGGAATACATGGAAACAGCAAATAATATTGCTGAGGGAAAGGCATTTTTTGGATTAAGTAAGGATTTATAAAAGTAGTAAAGACCGGCTATAAGGAAAAACTGAGATAAATTGGATTGGAATACTCCTCGGGACGGAAAAAGGGACCAAGGGCTAAGTGCGGCCAATAACATGTTAAACAAGGCAAGTTTTTTATTTTTGAATATCAGGTCAGCTAAAAAGTAATTCAAAACCACAAAAAGTATTCCAAAAATTGCTGCCGGAATTCTAATTGACCAGGCATTGAGTCCAAATATATAGACAAAAGGAATAGTGAAATAAAGGTTGGCAGCGGTAGGATAGTCTCCATAGGCTCGAAAATTAAATATTGGCCATGACTGACCCCATTGATCCTGGCCAGTTTTTAGTAAGGAATAAGCATTGTAGCCGTGGGAAATTTCGTCCCAATTTAAACCCGAAGGTAAACTATCAAGACGCCAAAACCTAAAAAATATGGCAAACAACAGAATTAAAACAAAAATTATTTTATTTACGTTTTTCACGGATACTTAGTATTATAAAGCTCCCCAGGGTTAGAAGGGAAAAAAGGTTAGCAAAGATACGAATTGGGGTGTTTTCAAAGTATAACTGATAATGGTGTTGACCTTGACTGAGCTCTAGCTGGATTAAGCCTAACTGTTCGTCTATTTTAAATTTTGTTTTTTTGCCATCCATAACTAGGGACCAGTTTGGAAAATAAACTATGGGTAAATTTACAAGTGCTTTTGGGGTAGATACTGAAAAATATGCTTCTGAAAAATTACTGTTTTTATAATATTTGATGAAATCAACATTTCCTTCTAAAACTATCGGGATTGACGGAGCAAATAAATCAGGAAAATTTTTACTATATTTTGGCCAGTAATCCTTTAAACCGGCGGCACTTTGACGAACTAATTCTGAACCATTTAGTTTGTCATTATCAGTAAGATGGGAATACCAAATATCTTCTCTAAAAAATTGGTAATTTATAAAAACAGTTAGTAAAACCAGACAAATGGTAGTTAGGAGTTTTAATTTAGAACTGACTAATTTTATTAGGCCACCACTAACAATTGATAGGCAAAATATACTTAAACCAATAAAACGCCAAGGGAATTGATAATAAGCCATAAAGGGAAAAAGTTTCCAAATAAAAGTCGAACGATTGTGGGTTAAAAACAGAGCGAATATACCAATAATATAGAAAAGAAAAATAAAATGACGATGCTTTAATTTTTTATTTTTAAAAAATAAAATAAATACCAGGGTAGAGATTAAAAATTGAAGTAGTCCAATATTAAAAGATAAACCATCAATTCCACCCCACATTGATGCTGAATATCCCCAATAATTGGAAATAAATAATTCTTTTAAGGTAGTAAAATGGATTGAAAAGTTAAAATATCCAGAAGTCATGGTACTAACAGTAGTTAGATTTTTTTCAAAAAATGCCGGGAGAAGAAAAAATGAACTGATACTAACAGACCAAAGTGTCGTCCGAAAGAAATATTTAAAATTTTTAGTAACAATTGAAAATATTAGTAAAAGTGGAAGTGAATATAACAAAGTAAGATTGTGGCTTAATAACAAAAGACAGAGAAATAAGACTGATGATTTACTCTTTTTTTGATAGATACTCCAAAAAACTAGTGGGATTAGAGATAGAGCCCAGGTCTCACCAATGGCACCACGAACATATGAATCAACCGCTTGATATGGGGCAAGGGAATATAGCGTAGTAGCCAGTAAAGCGCCATAGCTTCCAAAAAATGCCGAGCATAGTAAAAACATTCCAAAAGTTCTCAAAAATATAGGAATAATAAAAGCAATTTTTATTGAATTAATAAAACTAAAACCGATCAGATGAAAAAATTCTCCAACCATATATGGTAGGGGTGAATAGAAATTGTAGAGTGGATAACCATATCCCAAACCACCATCGGAAATATAACGACAAGGGATTTGTTTGTCTTTTAAACATTGATCAAATTGCTGGAGACGGAAGACTTGAATATCATCCTGCATAGAGAGATAGCCAGGTCGAAATAATCTCCAGGAAATTATTAAACTCAAAGCTACTAATACTAATACGATTATTTTATTTTTCATTGGTGTATAGGTAGAAATCTTCTGAGTTTATATATTTTTTATCAATTTTTTTAATTAATTTTAATGACTTTGGTACTTCACTCTGAGAGTTGGCCGGAATGACAAAAATAGAGTCTGTTTTTACATCGCTTAGGGAGGACCAATTTAAATGACCAAAGAAATATCGGTCACTAATAGCAGAGCCATCAAAAAATGAATTGCTTTGATGAACAATATTTTGTGACGGAGTATTTTGTGGAAGATAAGGTTGATAGTATAGGAAAAAAGGTAAAAATGGTTCGTAACTATTGGAAAAATAAATCGGTATTTGATATTTGCTGGCCTCTTTGACTGATTCCTTCATGCCCCAATGCCAAGACATGGCAGATTCTTGGGGATAGTCAAAATTGTAATAATGCCAAAAAGACATAAAGGAAATCGTATACAAAGCTAGTATAAAAATAGGTAAAGATTTATAAAGAAAACTGAGATATAAAATTCCTTGATAAGAGAGGTAGATTAAAGAGGGTAACATTAAGATCAATCTAGTAGCGTGAGGTCCAATTGAATCTCTGGTTAAGGAAAATGGAATTGGAGCCAAAACTAAAATCCAAACAAAAAGTAGCCCAAGCCGATCTTGATGACGATTTTTTATAACGTTAATAAGGCCAAAAAATATTAAAAAGAAATCAAGATAGTAAATCAAGCCATGGGTGGCAAAACCATGACGGGGATTTTGGTCACCACTTATTAGTAAAAATTCAGTAGAAAAGGATGAGAAGTAGTTGGAGATGAATTTATTAAAAATAAAGCCATATTTATTGTGGAATATTTTTGATAAGAGAGAGGTGGAAACACCGGTTTGGCCCTGATGGGTAGTAAAAACATCCTGGTAACGAAGATAATCAGTTGTTTTACCAAGCTGGGGGTCGGAAAAAATACTAATATAAGAAAATCTAAATCCAGCTTGACCTTTGATAGTGTCAATTATTAAAGGACTTAGAAGCACGAGAGCAAATACACCGGCAATTATTAAATGTAATAATTTGGTTTTTTTAATTTTTGAATACCAAATAGTAAAAATTAAAATAGCTAAAATTATTAAAAACAATTTGCTAGTACTATAAAAATATGGTGATAGTGAAAAAAAGAATATTGAAAGGAGCAGTTGATAAAGTCGGGAATTTTGGGTGTATTTTTTCCAAAAATAAATACCAGTTAGGATAGTAAACAGCATGCCTGATACCTCAAAACCAATACGACCATAATGAATTGACCAGGGGCAAATCGAAAAAATAAATGTAGCTATTAGTGAGCCGGTTAGTAGGTAAAAGACATAAATCGAAGCAGTACTGAAAACAACCGAAGGCAATCTGATGGCTAGGTCCGAATAATTGGTGATTCTCTGAAAAATAGAAATTGAATAGATATAAAGTGAGGTTCTCCAATCTGAAAATGAATGGAAATGAACGGGATACTTGTTACCAAAATAATCAGTCTTATCTTTATTAAAAACTAGGGCTTGATAGCCAGCATCGACTTCATCTGAAAAATATGAGGGTGGTAGAGTGTCTAAGTGGTAGCTACGTAAAAATAGGGCAAAAAATAAAATTAATAAGATACTTATTTTTTTAAACACTAACTTATTTTATACTAAAGACAATGAAAGTTTGCTTTTGGAAGGCTTTGATATTGATTTTGATAGTAGTTCAACTAAGCATTGCAGTCTTGATTAATTACCCGCCGACTGAACAACAATTAAGTTTGCTGTCTATTTTTAGTTTGGGGGGAAATTTTTCTTTGTGGCTTTTGAGATTCTGTTCTATTGGCTTATTACTCTGGTTTTTAAAAATTTGGAAACAATTGGTTGGAGAAGATTTATATAAATGGTCAGCTTTACTATTGGGTATATCACCGGCATTTTTTACTTTGTGGTATATGTACCCTTTTTTAATAGTAAAACTATTAATTTTGACATGGTTTTTGAATGTAATATTTTCTAAAAAGATTAAAAATTTTTGGTTTATTTTAATGGTTTTATTGGGTGTGGTTCTATTTAACAAATA
Source organism: uncultured Gammaproteobacteria bacterium (assembly GCA_964556795.1). Classification (GTDB taxonomy): domain Bacteria; phylum Patescibacteriota; class Microgenomatia; order UBA12405; family UBA12405; genus UBA12158. Next base: position 20,018 of record CAZKWZ010000003.1, read on the forward strand.
TGTTTTGCTTTATGATCCGGCAATTTTTCACAAATTTTTATTTAAAGATGCTCAGAGGGAGGTGACGGTACGTTTTGTCTCCGAAGATAGCCTTTTAGAGAAAATTACCTTACCTTTATGGTGGCGAAGAGCTGCTTATAATAAATATTTTTTTACATATAAAGAAATAGTTGGTGAGATACTCCCCTACTTTGATTTGGAAACACTATTCTTTCAAGAAACTCCGCCAACAGAACAAAAATCGATGGTGATGTGGTATTGGCCAGAGATATACGTTTTTGTGATTGGAATTTATTTTTGTCTAAACAAAAAATACAGGGATTTAAATAAGAAGCTTTGGCTGTTGTTGGGAATATCGATAATAGACTTTATTTTTTCAGAAGGACAAAACTATTTGCGTCATTTAACCACTATGTTGCCAATATCGATAGTTATGGCAATAGCCTGGAAGGAAATGATAACTTTGGCGAGAAAAAAATATTTATGGGCAAATATATGTTCATATTTGATAGGGATTTTGTTGTTTTTTTCGTTTGTTTTTAATTTTTATGATTTGAAGAGTAGAAAAGAATATTGGTTTGATAATAGACCATTGGCTTTTGAATTTTGGTTTAATAATATTAAAAAAATTGGGATAGATAATTATTCAAAAATTTATGTCAGCTCAATTGTTGGCGATTCAAAAATTTATTGTAAATATTATTTTGGGAAATTATGTCAGGAAAAAAGATGGGTTTTTAAAAGTTTTGATTTAACTGAGAAAAATGATGATAAAAGAGTAATATATGCAGGTTTTGCCGGTGAATTTGTTGGCCCTAGATATAAAAATGATTTGAGTGCGGAGTGGAAAGAGGAAATTAAATATAAAGGAATTATCCTAAAAGACATAAAAAATTTACGGGATACCATCGCTAATCAATACGGAAATGAAGTGGCAGTAGGAGTAAAAAATGATTAAAAATAATTTTTACAAAATACTTTTAGGAATTACTTTTTTAATAGCCGTGATATTGAGATTTGCGTATTTGGATAAATCTCCACCATCCCTAGGTTTTGATGAAGCAGCGTTGGGATATAACGCTTACTCAATAATGAAAACTGGTAGGGATGAGTATGGGAATATTTTACCGTTATCACTCCGATCTTTTAATGATTACAAACCGGCACTTTACGCCTATTTGACAATACCCTTTATAAAAATTTTTGGTTTAAACGATAGTGCTGTCAGAATGTGTTCAGCTAGTGCAGGGGTAATATCTTTATGGTTTTTATTTTTAATTTTAAAAAGTTTCATAAAAGATAAATGGCAAAGACTATTTATATTTTTTATTTTGTCTTTTGAGGCATGGCGCTTGCATTATTCCAGAAATGCCTTTGAAGCTCATTTATCGAGTTGTTTTTTCATAATAGGAATATGGTTCCTTTTGAAAACCAGAGAAAAAATTAAATATTGGTGGGGAGTGGTCATATTTTTGGCATTGTCAGCGTATAGTTATCACTCAGCTAGATTGGCAGCACCCCTGTTGATACTATTGTGGATATTTGATCCAATTAAGATTGTTAGCAGTAAAAATTGGATAGAGGTTTTAAATAGAAAGATTAAATTTTCGTTTAAAAAACTCAAATATTTGGGAATATTTTTAATTTTGTGTTTGCCAATCTTTATTGCTAATAACAGCGCTTTATTGTTGACACGCTTTAAGCAAGAAAACGTTTTTAATCGTTATTATCCCTATGCTCCCGAGTCTTTAGTTAATCCAATTAGTAAAGTATATTATCTCTTTGGGATAATTAGCGGCCATATCTTTGCCTATATATCTCCAATAAATTTAGGTCAAAGAATCTTTAATTGGGTAAAGGGATCACCTCAATATATCCCCGGGATGAGCATGTTGGGATGGATAGAAACTTTAGTGTTTGTATTTGGGATTAGTTTAGTAATAAAAAATGTTCTGAAAAACAAAAAATACAGATTGTTGGTTTATTGGTTATTGGCAGGAATTGCCCCAGCAGCGGCAACCTGGAATTGGTTTCACCCCCTGAGATCTTTGAATATTTTTCCGACATTAGAAATTATTGTAGCTTTAGGATTTTTATGGCTTATTAAAAAACTTAAAACAAAAAAATTTATTATTTTTCCTTTGAGCCTAGTGTTAGTAATTTCGATAATTTTTACGATTAATAATGAACTGTTGTATAGTGCTTTTGAAAACCATGGCGAGTATCAACCCGGTGGCTTTAAAGAAGGGATGCCTTATTTAGTGAGTATTCAGGACAAGTATCAGCAGGTAATAATTGATAGTCCACATTCACAGAATTTTATATTTTTATTTTATTATGGTGGACTGGATCCAAATCTAGTCCAAAAATATGCCAGTGTCAGACCAAAGCCAGGGATTGAAGGTAATCTGGATTTTAACTTTGATAAATATGTTTTCCGGGCGGTTGATTGGCCAAAGGACAAGGTATTAAAAAATACAATATTTTGGTCAAAAGCGAGTGTAACAGATCAGGAAGTAAACGCAGTCCCAGGAGCTTTAATCAGAATGAAAGTAAATAATGTTCTTTATCATACGGCTGATATAATTACTACAGAATAGTATGAAAAAGATAATCTTGCTCGCGGCGGTAATTTACTTTTTAATAGCTCCATTCACCTATCACCCTGATACTAAATTAGTTTTATATTATCCGACTTTAAATAATTCCAAGGTCTGGAATATTTATTCCTATTTAGATTCGAACAAAGACGATGCACCAAAATTTCATTATCCACCAATGCATTATTGGGTACTTAAGGCAGAATTACCATTGGTAACTCTGATCGGCGGAAAAGGGATTGTAGAGTGGTTTAAAAGTGGCGGAAACATGGCTTTTAATAATCAAAATATTTTTTTGTATAACTTCGCCAGTAAATTTCCCCTTATTTTACTTGTTTTATTGAGTGGTTTTTATATATATAAAATTGTCTTGGAATACGGATATAACAAAAAAATAGCAGTAAAAGCGGCCACAATTTGGTTTTTTAATCCGTTTACAATTTATTCAGCAATAATAATGGGTCAGAACGACATATTGGCTATTTTTCCTTTTATTTTGGGAATGTATTTTTATAAGAGACAGCCATTTTTGGCCTTTTTATTGTTTGGAATCGGTGGTTCTATTAAAAATTATCCCTTAATTTGGGCAATTATATTAGGTTTGGTTTATGTCAAGGCAACTTGGATTAAAAAAGTATCGTTGGTTCTAACTTCATTCTTGGTTTATATAGCAACAATGCTTCCCTTTTTAAGTCAATCATATTTTAGACAAGAGGTACTTTACTCCGGTTTATCAGTCAGGATGTTTGATGGGATGATTGATATAGGTTTTGGGGATAAATTATTGTTAGTGCCGCTTTTATTGGTTTTTATAGCTTTAATTGGAATAAAAAGAGAATTTGGTAGGTCACTAAAGGGTATTACAACTATTTTGTTAACATCGACCTTAATAATATTAGGCCTGACTCATTTTCACCCACAATGGTTTATCTGGATAATGCCCTTTGCCTCAATTTTGTTGTCGATATCGAAAGATAAGAGCTGGTGGTTTTGGTTTTTACTCCCCTCAATAGCAATAATTATTCTTTTATTTGAAGATAAATTTTTGTACTGGGGATTATTTTCTCCGATTAATCCAAATTTAATGAATTTACCTTATATTAATGAAACATTAAGGGCAGAGGGTGTAGATGTACTTTTGTTAAACAATATTTGTCATTCAATTATTGCCGGAATTGCTTTTTATTGGTTGTGGATATTGGGAAAGCAAAAATATGTCAAGAATAGGTAGTAAACTGATTAAAATTATTTTTGGAGAAGTTGGTTTATTTTTATTGGTGATTATCGGGATTTCACTAGTAAAAGTAATCCCAAGCCAAAAGGCGGTTGAGGATAGTTTTCAGTCCCCGGTATATTTTAAAAAAATTTTTGAAAAGGAAAATTTTGTGACAACATTTATTGGTAAAGAAGACAATTTAAAACGAATTGATGTTTTATTTAAGAATCCTAATTTGGAAAGTCGGGATGAGGTTGAGATTATTTTATTAAAAGATAAAAGGGAAATTTTTAGAAAAACATATAATGGATATAATTTTGGTGATACCTCTCATGCGAGAATTGATTTTCCTTTAATAGCGGATTCGAAGGGTAAAACATTTGAATTGGCAGTTAGGGAAATAAAAAAAATAGATGGCAAATTAGAGTTGGGAATAAAGGATGAAAATATAAATTTTATACAATATTATGGTCAAAAGATAAGCTTTAGCATGGCATTTAAAAATAGCTCTGAAATATTGCTAAATATTTTTAAAAACCAGCTGATTGTTTTAGGGTTACCGGCAGTGTTGTGGGGTATATTTTTATGGTAAAGGTTTTAAAAAATAATTTGTGGCTAGTAATAATAGTTTTAATAGCGTCTTTTTTTAGAATATATAAATTGGATTATCTTGAGTTGTTTGGAGATGAGCTAGACGCTGGGTACCAGTCATATTCTTTGTTGGTGAGCGGTAGGGATTATAAAGGACATCTATTACCTGCATACGCGCAAAGTTTTTCAGAATGGAGAGCTCCGGGATTGATGTATGCCATGATTCCATTTATTAGAATATTTGGATTAAATGAGTGGGGGGTAAGATTATGCCCGGCTTTTTTTGGGATAATATCCTTGTTGGCATGGTACTGGTTGTTGAGTGTTTTAAAGGTACCAAAAGCAGTTAATTTATGGTCGACATTTTTTTTGGGAATAATTCCCTGGCAAGTTCAATATTCGAGGTCTGGATATGAGCTTACTTTGATGTCATCAATGTTGATTTTGGGATCAGTTTTTTGGATAAAATTTTTTAAAGAAGGAAAATTTATTAATGTTATTTTGGCAGGTATTTTTTATTCTATAGCTCTTTATACCTATAATACCGCTAATTTATATGTACCACTACTAGTATTGATGATAGCTATTGTTTTTGGATGGCAATGGAATAAGATATTTAAATTATTTTTAGTAGGGTTTTTGCTATGTATTCCTCTAATTATTAATATAATTTTTGGATCAGCCGCCAACAGATTTAAACTTTTTTCTGTGTGGGGAAGCAAAGAAATAAGTACTGAGGTAATAAATTTAAGAAATCAATCTTCGAGTAAATACAACAAAATTTTTTACAACAAAGTATATTTTTCAGTAAAAAGAATTATTTTTAATTATTCAAATGCTTTTAGTAGTGAATTTTTATTTAACCAAGGTGATGTCACTTTTCGACAATCTCTACATCATGTTGGTAACATTTTTTGGAGTATAGGTATTTTGATAATTGTTGGACTGATTGGAACTTTGTTTATGCACAAATACTCTTTGGCTGATAAATTTATGTGGTGGTTTACTTTATTGGCGCCAATTCCGTCTTCACTAACTATTGATGGTTATAACCATGCTTCGAGATTATTTGTTTTGGGATTTCCGTTAATGTATTGGGCCGGAAAAGGAATAAAATTTTTAAGTGGAAAATTTGTTTGGATAATTATAAGTGCGATATTGTTTGAATTTTTGTTTTATCAGTTTTATTACTGGCAAAATTATAGAAGTGAGTCCTGGCGATGGTGGCATACCGGATATAAGGAGCTAATGCTAAATATAAAGGCCGATAAGGCTAATTTTGATAAGGTATTAATTGATAATGTGTATGAACCATCTTTAGTTAGGTATCTATTTTGGAATCAGATTAACCCAAAAGAAATTTCTAATCTATCAGACAAAATGGAACAAAAAATTGGAAACTTTAATTCCTTTAAATTGCCACAGGAAAACGTTTACTTTGTCGATTTTGGTGGACCAATTAAAGCTGATAGCCTGGAAAAAAATACCTTATATGCATTTTCCCAGGATATAAATGTAGTCGGAGATCGTGATTTAAATACCCAAGTACCCGAAGGGATTAAAATCATTAAGACTATACGCAATTATTTTGGGGTACCAATATTTTATTTGGTGGTGAAAAGCTGATTAAATTTTTGTCCGGACCAGGTTATTAAAAACAAAAGATAGTGTTTCAAAAGTCCATGATATATTTTGGAGCTAGGAATTAAGCGACGCCATTGGTTTGACGGGTCTGCCAGGGATTTACCACTGGCACCATGTCGATGAATAAAGCGACATTGGGGAAAGAAAACTATTTGATATCCTAAAGAATTAATCTGGCGACAAAGCTCCAAATCCTCATAATACATAAAATATCTTTTATCCCAGCCACCAATTTTATTGAATAATTCTTTTCTAATTAAAATAGCCCCTCCGGAAATTGAGAATACTACTACCGGGTTGTTTCCAAATGGAACATATTTGGAATATGTTTTTTGACCAAACCAAAATTCCCTAATGGCATTAAATAGGGTTTGTGGAGGAAAAACGGAACCTTGATCACTACCGTCTATATTTAAAAATTTAGGACCAATAATGCCAATATGACTATCGGAATCTATGTATTTATACATTTCTACAAGCCGGTCATCAATTAATTCCATGTCAGAATTCAGAAATAAAATATATTTACCTTTAGCCAGTTTTGCGGCAATATTGTTTCCTTTACCAAAACCTAAATTGGCACCGTTCTCAATAATGACAACTCCAGATTCTTTCTTTAGTTTTGAAACAGTACTATCAGTAGATCCATTATCAGAAATAATTATTTCGTATTTAAGTTTTTTTCCTAAATATTTTTTTATTGTTTGGACACATTTTAAGGTGATATCGGCAGTATTCCAAGTAACAATAATTATGCTTAAATCCATCTGTTTAATCTTCAAATAACTTTAATAGGTCTCTATCACTTAAAAGATTAGTAGCAATTGGAGCCGGATATTTTTTGAGTTGTCTATGAGCGGCTAAAATAATTTTAAGATAGTTTGGCCCACTTAGTACTCTTAAAATACAGAATAAAAAATTTTGAAAGAGTAGATTTTTATCGGTGACATTTCTCAATACAGATATAAGATGATTTCTTTCTTTAACATATATTAAAAATTTTTTGGGAAATTTTGAGGTAGTTGATTCATGTTTATGTTCAACAACAGATTTTGGTTCCCAAAGCAATTTATAACCAGAACGCCAAGAGCGTAAACCAAAGTCAAAATCCTCAAAGTAAAAGGGTTCATAAACATGATCAAAACCACCTAATTTTAGAAAATAATCTCGACGATAAATAGCAGAACCACCGGATATCCAGGCTGAAATATGTGTTTTATTGGATAAACCGGGTATAAATTGTAGATAGCCATTTTTCCAAAATAACTTGGCATAATTCTCGTGACCTAATTCAGCAAAACCAACACCAAGGACTTTTGGATCCTTAAAGTGAACTAAGGAATTTTTAATATAATTTTTATGGGGATCAATGTCGCTATTTAGTAAAACGATATAATCACCTTGGGCTTTTTTGACAGCATCGTTGGTATTGCGACCAAAACCTTGATTGTGTTTGTGGGGGATTATCTTTAACTTGGAATATTTTTTTTGTAATTCACGAACATAAGCTAAACTCTTATCTTCTGAGGCATCATCGGCAAGAATGATTTCTAAAGCCTCTGGTGAGGCTAAAATGACCTTTTCGAGATATTTTTTAAGCAAATTTAAACCATTCCAATTGGTGACTATAACTGAAATTTTCATTTTTTAATTAAATCTAATAATTGTTTTTCGAATATTTCTTTGGAAAATGATTGTGAAGTGAGGTGGGCCTGGTGAGAAAGACTTGGTAACTCGTCTTGAGTGGCAAAAAGTAATTGGGTTTTAGCAACTAATTCATCAATTGTTTGCCAAACAAAACCATTTTTGTTATCAGTGACAATTTCGGTCAATCCACCCCTGGCAACAACCATTGGGACTGCGCCCGAATCCATGGCTTCAACAACGGTCATTCCAAAATGTTCTGTCTGCTCCGGATGAAGGTATTCATCGACGCCATAGCCGGCAGCATGCCAATATATTTTTGCCTGTGAATAGATTTTTTTTAATTGTTCAAAGTCAGGATTTACAATAAATTCAACCGGATAATCTTTGGCTAGGTGTTGTAAGTGTGATAGATAATGATTATCTTTGGGAGAATCATGACTTCCACCCATAAGAATTAGTTTCCATTTTAAATGTCGATCATTTCTAAGTAATTTTTTGAAGGCTTCAATTAAGACATCCTGTTTTTTGGCGTTCAAGATGTTATCAAATCTACCGACAGACAGGATAATATTTTCCTTAGTTTCCGATGAATAAAACTTCTCAACGTCGACAGGCGGATATAAAACATTTATTTTTTCTTTTGGAAATTGGGTCAGAAACTTTGAGGTAAATTGGGAATTACAGACAACACTATTGATATAACGAGTCTTAATCAAATTTAATATTTTATCTTTGAAGCTTTCCTTTACTACAAAAGGGACCTGAACATGAAGTAAATTTTTTTTGGCAAATAAAAATGGAATACTACCGTCGCTTAGGTAAAATATTAAATCATATTGTGATAATGTTTTATATTTTTTTATATAACCGGTAATTTTTTGAAATAAATTTAGCTCCGGAATTGGGGTGCTGTGCAATGCACCGACGATATTTTCTTCTATAAGTTCAATTTTCTGATGAGTTAAACCAAAAATATCCGGAACGTAGTTAATTCCCTGAAGTTTTAATCCAAAACGAGTTTCTGCTGATTGAAGGATATCCTGATTACCAGACCAAAATAAATCAACTTGGTAACCAGATTTAAGTAATATTTCCCCGACTGTTAGGCAATATCTTTCCCCTCCACCAAGGGTATCTAGATATGGATCATAAATGGCGGCTTTGAGACTCATAAACTTGTTTCTCCCACAGTCTAGCATAAATAATGAAGGTATCGAAAGTCTCAAAGATAACCGATATCCAACCAACAGTGCCATCACGCCACATTTGTTCTTTTATTAGTCTTTGCCAAAATTTAGTGAGCATCATTCTAATAAAACGCCACCACACTACAGGGGGATGCCCGGAATCAAATAAGGCTTGAGCCTCCATATCTGTCCAGACAAGTGTTTTTTGGAGCATGGTGCTGAGGTTACGATGAGTATAGTGCAGTAAATCCTGCTTTAGATAGCCAAAATTACCTTCAATAACTGGTTCCTCGTGAAGGTAACCTTGGTAGCCTGAAAATTTTTTACGAAGATATAATCTTTTGACATAATCAGGATAAGATCCCCCATAACGAACTCTTTTACCAAGATAATGATTTGCCCTAGGAATGACGAAATATGTATATGACAAAGGTTTAATGATGGTTTTTGTAATCTCATCACGGAGTTGAGGACTAATTCTTTCGTCAGCGTCCAAATAAAGCAGCCAGTCTCCCGAGGAGGCTTTATAACCAAGGTTTCTCCATTTACTAAAATTCCGATTGTATTCGTCTTTGGTTTTTACAATTTTAATTGGTAAATTTAATGATTTGGCAATTTTTTCAGTGTCATCATTTGAGTTAGCCAAAACCAAGATAATTTCATCAGCAAAACCAGCAGAAATTAAACAATCCTTTATGACTTCCTTTTCATTCCCGGCCAAAACAATAATACTCAACATCATTGCCAGCTACCTTTGCCAAAACGGCCAATATAAAAATCTAACACTCCCCTCTTTCTCCAGGGAGATCCGGTAAAGAGAAATCTAATTGATTCTCTAAATAGGGCAAATTTAGTTCTCAGTGAAGCATAACGGAATCCAAAGAGCAGGCGATTTCGAGTAATAAAATAATCCTGTAAAAAGCTACCTGGTTTAGATGAGCCGGAATTACAATGCCAAATGACTGATTGAGGGACCAGACGGAGTTCAAATCCTGCCCTGAAAGCCCTTAGGGTTAAATCACTATCCTCCATATATAAATAAAATTTTTCATCAAAGATACCGATTTTTTTTAATATCCTATGTGAAACCAGAAAACAGCAACCACTAATAAAGTCGATTTTTGGTTGCGTCTGATCATATTGGCCATGATCAACTTCATCGATGCCAATATTGGTTCCATATACATTGTTCCAATCAATTTGACTGCCAACTGCCCAAATTACTTTACCAATATCGTTCTTTGAATATCTGTCTTTGTGGTACTCATAGCCCGGAGCAAAATAAATTTTTGGGGTTAAAATGGCGTTGGGATATTTTTGACTTTCATTAAAAAGTTTTTGAAGAAAATCAGGGGCAACCAAAATATCATTGTTGGCGACAAGGTAATAATCAAATCTTTTTTTTAGGGCAACTTTTAAGCCATAATTATTACCACCGGCATAACCCAAATTTTGTTTGGTTTCAAGAATGGTTACCTTTTTATTTTTCCCATATTTGTCTTTAAATTGGATAAGTGAGTCGTCCGGTGAACCATTATCAACTAAAAAAATATGGTAGTCAAAACCCTGACTTTGACATTTAAATATAGAGCTAATAGTATCGAAGGTTAATTCCGGTTGTTTCCAATTTAATATTATTAGGGCAATTTTTGGAGTCATTAAAAATTTTTGGTTAAGCGATTCATAAATAATCTAAGCCTGATAAGGATAGTCTTGAAGAAATTGGCGTTGTACTCCTCTTTAAAATATTTGGTAAACCAATATGAATATTCATAGGTTGCCTCCTGGCTGGCAGAGACAAAAGAGTCTTTGGAAACATTTTTTTCGGAGGCACCCTCCATTTCCCAAAGTCTAATGTAAATCAGAGAAATCGCAAAAGCCTGAAGTACGGAAAATACTAAACCATGAAAACCATCTTTATAACCCTGAGCCGCAAAGAATCGACTGTTAAATTCCTGAATTGGTTTCAAAACAAAGTCACTAGTTTTTAATTTGTATTCATTTTTATGAAGCTCTTCTGCCTGAACACTACTGTAACGCAAAGCCCGATGGACATATTGAGAAACAGTGGTGTAATTGTTGTGTCTTATGGCTAATTTTTCGGAGTCGAGTAAATTGATACCATTTCCTTTGGTTACCGGTTGACTATGAATTTCTTTTTTCCAATCGACGTGTTCACGTCGAAAAAAACGAATGACATAATCCGGCCACCAATTGCTGTGTCTAAACCATTTACCTAAAATTATGTTTTTCCTGGGTATATGGACAAAATCGACATCAGTACGCTGGGAAATCTTTTTTAATTCTCTTTTTAGAGTTTTATTTAGATATTCATCAGGATCAAGAAGAATTATCCAACGGCCGTTAGCCTTGGAAAGAGCAAAGTTTCTAGCCGGTTCCACATATTTCATTGGTCGATAGGAAAAAACCCGGGCACCGTATTTTTTAGCAATCTCAACGCTCTTATCAGTAGAATGCATATCAACAACAATTATTTCGTCAGCAAAATCACGAATGGTACGAAGACATTTGGAAAGATTTTCTGCCTCGTTTCTGACGTTAATGACAGCAGAGATATTGGGACGTTTTATCATGTGTTTAGTTTATCATCTTTTAACCTTAAAGATGACTATTTCTGTATTTTCAAATATTTTTACCAAAGACATTTCCGGTAGAAATTCGGGGATTTTTGATAGGTAAATTTTCGGGAGGTAGACATAATCAATCTGATTGTTTACCAGGAATCCCCTATCAACATATTTGCTTTTTTGAGCAAAAAAATCTTGTGATTCTTTTTGTCTAGATCTCCAATCATAACCGGAATTTTCCAGATTCATTTCGTCTTCTAGAAAGGTTGGATGTTGACTGTAGGCAGCAACATAGGAGCTTGTTTCATAGGCATATATTGGAAGCGGTGTATGAGTAATATCTTTTTTCAAATATGAATCGTAAGGGTAGGTTAAGACGGTCCCAGAGGTCTGTGATTTTAAAAAGGATAAGGCTGATAATTCTTCATTTGAAATAGCTGTTGGAGGAATTTTACCAATGTAGTTTGGGAATGATCCGAATAGAGGGAAAATATTAAAGATTATAACTAAGATAAATATTTTTAAATGTTTACTTAAAAATATACATAGTGGTATATTGGCCAATAATAAGGCATAATATAAAAATTGAATAGTATTCCAGCTAGTACCATTTTGAATAAAAAGAACCGGAATTAAAGTACAAATAAAGATACAAAATAAAATGGTTTTGTCCTGCTTTAATTGGTTAAAAGAAATTAATCTCCAGGCAAAATTGCCGATTATAAAAATTGAAAGAACAATCGATTCAGAAATCAAAACTTTTAAAAAGTTACCGGAATGTAAAAATTTAATTATTTGAGGCCAGTAAAAACGATCAATTGATTCAACCATACTATGGTTAAACCAAAAGGGTTGAAACTTTATCAGTGAAGTAGAATTTGTATTGTAATGTAAAAATAGAATTAGTGAAGAAATAGCCGAAACAATGAGTGTAATCCGATAGGATTTATTTTTTATAGCGTAAAAGAAAAATATAATAAAAGCAGGAAGGGCAGAATAAACTTTTATAATTGGTAAGAAGGTAAGAATTAAATATATCCATACTTTAGAAGGTTTTTTTGTTTTTAAAAGATATATTAGTATTATTAAAAGTAAAATCGATAACATATAAGGTGGATTTAATTGGTTGCTGGGAGACTGCATGGCCCAAAATAATGTTTCACCACCAAAACTTCCTGATCGAATTAAAGTAAATATCCAGCCGAGTGAATTGCCAAGTGAATTTATAAGCATTAAAGCCAACCCACCCAAAAATGATTTACTTAGTTTGTAACCTAATAGAAAACTAAAGTAGAGAAATAAAATTGAGGATATTATCGGAAATATTTGAAATAACCAAATTGATGAATTTATAAATGATATTTTCGACAAGAAGGCAATTAATATGTCAAAAAACGGATGATAATTTCTAAGATTTTCTCCGGCGAATACCGGCATATCTATTTTTAGAGGATTGCTAATATTGTTTATCAAACCAAGGTGCCAAATACCATCATGGCCGTTTGGTCCCCAAAAACCTATACCATAGCTGTAGTTAATCCCACTCCTAATAACCGGTATTATTTGTACAAAAAGACAAAAAATAAAGGTAATTAGCAAAATTATTTTTTGACTTTTAGTAATTGTTGGTAAAACCATACTAGTTCCTGACGGTTAAAAACAAACTGATAAACTGCGTAGACGAAAACAGCTAAAGTTATTTTAACTAATATCGATATGATGGGTGCTAGTGATAAATATGAAATTGGTATCATCACTACCAGTATAGCAATTGAGGCAATCAAGGGATGAAAAATAACCTTGGGGATATTTACCTGAAAATATTTATACGATAGATGCCAAACAATAAAAGAACTAGAACCAACAATTAGAGCGGCAATAGCAGTACCTAAATATCCAAACTTTAAACTTAAAATTGGATAAAAAATCCAGGTTAAAACCGTCCACATAATCATCAATTTGGTGGTGGTTTTTATTTTACCAGTAGCATTGAAGGCATTGGTAATTGGTGTAGTGACCGAAGCAATAGCATATGAGGCTGCGTAAAAATACAAAGGGATTATAGCCGGCATCCATTTGCCATATTTGGGAATTAGATTAATAAAATCAGGTGCAATCAAACAAATACCCATCAAACTAGGAAAGACGATTAAAGATATAAAGAAGGTACTCTTTTCAAGAGATTTCTTTAAAAATTCTTTTTCGTCTTGGAGTCGGGAAAAGGTAGGAAAAGTAACTCTCATGATGGCATCCATAAAACTCAAGGGAATACGTGGTCCTTTTTGAGCCCAAGATAAAATACCAAAAGATTCACGACCAAGAATGCCGGCTACCAGTAGATTAGAAAATCTATCCTTGGCCATGGAGATTAATGAATTAAGTTGAAAGGGAATTCCAAAAGAAAATAATTTTTTGGCTGTACTTTTCGAAAAGGCAAAACCAATAGACCAGGGGCTGTAGTGGTAAATAACTAAAAGACCTACAGTGCTTTTAATAAAAGTGGCAATAGCATATGAATAAACTCCAAAGCCCATAAAAGCAAATACGACAGCAAAAACATAAAACAGGGTATTTTCCAAGATATCTATAGTAGATATTAATTTAAAATTTAAGTGTCTTTCAAGCTTTACTGACGGAATGGTTTTAAGTGAAGCAGCGGCAAAAGAAAAACAAAGAGAAAGCATAATCCAAAATTCACGTGAACCATAACCTTTGGATTGACTAAGGTGGGGGTAAAAAATTGCGACTGAGATAAGACACAAGGAAACCAAAATTTGCTGAATAGTAAATGTAGTCCGAAGAGAAATTTTGTCAGGTTCTTCCTTTTGTTGAATTAAGGCAGAGGCTAAGCCAACATCAGAAAAATAACCTAATATACCGATAGATTCAGCTACAATAGCAAATAAACCTACATCACCAGTCCCCAGTAAAACAGTTAGTAGAAAAAATCCCAAGGTGGAAATACCTTGGATTCCAAAATTTCTGAGGGTTAAAAACAAAATATTGTGAGTTGTTTGAGATTTTATTTTTTCAACTTCTTGTGTTTCCATATATTTTTGAAAAAATAAACGACAACAAAAATCCAAGCAAACAGAGAAACAAGATTACTGACTGCCCTAATAGGGGTATTATAAAATTTAAGATAAATTTGATGGAGACCGGGGTTTAAATTGACAACGATTCGACCTAAGATTGGTTCAATTCCATATTTTAAAACTTGTTGATTATCAAATAACTGAAAATTCGGGAAATATAGTGAGGCTAAAACAAATTGAGCAGATGTTTCATTTTGAAGATTAAAAAGCCACCAATCAGTACCTTTTTCGTAAGAAATGATTTTATATTCGGTGTTGGCAGGGATTACTTCATCAACGATATCAGCCGCTTTTGATTTAGCGGCAGTAGAGGCAGTTTTTGGAAGATAATCATAAATTCCAGAAGTAATTTGGTTGTTCCAGGCCAAACCCGAGAACTTTTGATTATCACTAATTGGTCCATAAGTAACTGGAAAAAAATATTTATAATTTAATAAAAGCATTGATAGAGAAACAAGAAATACGACAATATAGTTAACTTTCGAAAATAAGTTTTTTAGTATCGAGGGGAGAAAAGTCAAAGATAAAGAAAATAAAAATAAGCTATGATTCAAAAAACGCCAAGGGAATTGAATTTTCTGAATAGGACTCAAAATTGCCCATAAAAAGGAGGATCTTTCATGAGTCATAAAGGTAGAGAAATATGCCAATAGAATGAGCATCATCGCCAAAAAATATTTTTTGACAGATTTATTTTTTATCGAATAAAAAACAAAATATAAAAACATCAGAGTAGGAATTAACCAGTGGAGAATCCCTATTCCAAACGACATACCATCAAAAACTCCCCAGACAGAAGGACCGTCTCCCCAAAAATTTGACAAAAAGAGTTGTTTAAGACTCAAAAAGTGAACTGAGTAATGGTAATAGTTTTGAAACATGCTCTCAATTTGGACAAGTTTTGATTCAAATAAGACCGGAAGAGTAAAAAAAGCTGAAAGAGCTAGGGCCAGAAGACCTGCGAAAAAAAGTGAAAAAATAGGTTTTAAACGAATACGATTATCTGATTCAAAATACCAATAGAGACACCAAGGAGCAAAGAAAATTGCAAAGGTCATGGCCATAGGGTTATGTGATAGCAATAAGCCAGCCCAGGAAAGTGATAGAAGGATAAGGGAATTAAGAGAATGTTTTTTTAGAAAGGAACGACTGAAATAAAATATTAATGGAAAAAATACAGTAGCCCAAGCCTCATTCATAGCACCACGGACATAAATATTGACAGCGTGATATGGGGCATAAGCGTAAAATAAAGCAGCCAAGAATCCACCGAGGTATCCAGAAAGACTACTGGCAAGTAAATACATAGAGATTGATGAGGCGATTATCAAAGTAAAGGCGGTCATTTTGACCGTACTAACATAGCTAAATCCGGCTGATTTAAAGACCTGACCAATTATGTATGGAAAGGGCGGGTAAAAATTAAACAAAGGATAACCATAGCCATAACCGAGATCTGGAGTCCAACGACAGGGTATTTGCCCATCATCTAGGCATTTGTTCATTTCTAATTGACGAATCATTTGCATATCGTCATGCATATTCCAATACAGACCGGGTTTAGTCAAAAATAAAGCACCGGGAATTACCAGTAGGAGTAATAAAACATGCCAAAAATATTTACTTTTTAATAGCTTGGCTAACATGTTTTTATTTTACTATGAATGAGAGGGCTTATAAGCGATATAGAACTAAAGTGTCTTTGTCCGGTTTTATAAAACTCTTAACTAAAGATAGTTTGTCAATGTCAGTAGAGCTGAGTTTAAGACGGGAGGAATTAAACAAAAGATAAACTTCATCGCCATGGTTTTTAGCATCAATTAATTTAGCAGGTATTTCGGTAATATCGATTCCAACACCAAAAACAGTCAGGTGGGGAATTTGATTGGTATAGATCTGTAAACCATCAGGCAGTGTGCCAAAATAACCCTCAGTTCCAACAATAACATTGGCAGAGTGGGAGCGAGAGATCAAATAATCAGCTGAATCTTTTATCCCCCAGCCCGAGGTCCAATCATTAATATAACCGCTTTCGGTAGAAGGTAATTTTAAGTTTTGAGGAAAATAACTTATTTGATAAATTTTCCACAAATTTGGGATAAATGTTAAAATTAATAACAGAATATATTTTTTATTAAATAGTGGTTGTAAAAATTTTGATAATAATAAAATTAAGGCTGGTAAGACAAAAAGGATATATCTCGCTGTAAAAACCTTGGCCATAGCGGCATTGGCAATTAGAGGTAAAATCCACCAACCAAGGATGATAACCGACTCACGGTTAAATTTAATTTTCTTTTTGAAAAAAAGATACAAAATAGGCGAAAGAAGAACCGGAATAGAAATAAAATAGGTATATATACCTAAAATATCTTTGAGGTGCGGAATAAGCGGATCAAAAGGGTGTTTTAAAATTTCGGTAATAGGCCAAATATAGTCGCGGTTTCTGATGGCAATTTGAGAAAACTGAGGTCCAAGTCTAAGAATATTGTAGATAATAAAAGCAATAAATACCGATAGTAGTGGATAATATATTTTTTTATAATTTTTAGGATTATAAAAAATAAAGGTAGCTAGACTCAAGACTACAAAATATATCGCCGGTGATTTGGTTAACCAAGCCAAACCCATAGATACTCCTAAAATCATAGAAAGATCCAAACGGGGTTTTTTGGCTAGATATAGAGACAAATAAAGGCTTAACAACCCAAAGAAGGACAACAAATTGTCGGCAGTAGCGAGACGATCAAAGAAAAAAGTAAAGGGCAATAATACATAAATAATAGATGGCAGAAAGGATTGGCTAATTAAAAATAAGACGATTATGGTACCGGCTCCAGAAAAAACTGAAATTAAACGACCGGCGCTAAGAGCATCAAAAAATCTAAGATTAAGGGTGGTTAACCACATAAAGAGTGGTTGTTTTCCATCGGTTTGAGGGACAAAACGAAGAGTATCAACGCTTTTGATTATTTGCGACCAGCGAACATAAATGGCCTCATCTCCAAAAACCGGCATGGAAGTTAGGTTGAGATATCTGGAAAAAAGATAAAATAAAACTATAGAGGCTAAAATAAGACTATTTTTTAGATATTTGTTCATAAACGCCTTTTAGGTTGTTGGTAAAGACTCGCCAAATTTCTTCAGCCATTCGTTTAGATTCAATAAGATATTTAGCATTGGCATCACCCTTGGTAGTACTAGTATCCTCGTTTTTCCAGATAACCGGAACTTCTTTGACTTTGTAACCAAGCTTTTGGGCAATGAATAGTAATTCAACATCATAAGCAGAAACCCTCCAACCGCCGCCGGTTTGGATATTTTTTATGACAGCTAATTGGGGAAAAATTTTTCTGGCAAGATTAGTTTTCATGGATTTAAAGCCACATTGAGTATCTTTAATACTAGTTCTTAAGAGAATATTCCTAAAACCAGAAAACACTTTAGAACCTAAAACCCGAATAAAACTATTTCCCTCTCGAGTACCACCACGCGAGCCAATAACAATGTCATAATTTTTTTGATAATAGGGTAATAATTTATCAATTTCTTTTATGGGAGTTGACTGATCCATATCAGTAAACAGGACAATAGGATATTTAGCTTGTTGAAGACCACCCCAGATTGCTCCAGGCTTTCCGCCTTTGGGAAGGTCAAGAACTCTAAGTTTTGGATGTTTTTTGGCGAATTTTTGGACTAATTCCAAACTTTTGTCAGTCGATTTATCATTGCAGACTAAAACTTCATAACTATATTTAACGTCTTTTAAAAAATTCATTACTTCGTCTAAAACTCCCCTCTTTAGGTTATTTTCCTCGTTATAACAAGGAATAATGATACTGACTCCGTTCATTGTCTAAATTATACGTGCTATTATCATTTTATGAAAGGTGGTCCAAAAAATTTTGTATATGCCTTGATATTTATTGTAATTATCGGTGTATTTTTTAGAACGTATAATTTTGAAAAAGGATTTATCTTTGCTCATGATCAGGATTTATATTCGTGGATTGCCAAAGATATTATTGTCAACGGACACCTGCGTCTAAGCGGACAAGTAACAAGTGTAGATGGAGTATTTATTGGACCGGCATATTACTATTTAATGGCTTTGAGTTATGCAATTTTTGATATGAATCCTTTGGGGGTAATTTTGCCACTAACTTTAATAGGAATATTTAATATTATTAGCTTTTATTGGATATTTAAGATATTTTTTGGGAAAAAGGTCGGACTTATTGGGGCGTTTATCGGAGCAATTTCTTTTGGAATGGCAACCTTTGATCGATGGTCAGTTCCAACTCAACCAACAATTACCTGGTGCTTATGGTTCTTATTTGTGATTTTAGATTTTTCCCGGGGTAGATTAAAAAATATGTGGTTATACGCCATATTAGTGGGTTTACTTTGGAATGTACACATTGCTTTATTACCGATATTGCCGATACCAATAGTAGTTTATTTTTTCTCAAAAGGAAGTCTTAAGGAAAAATTAGCTAAAATTAAATTGAAGCAAATATTAATAGCTTTATTAATTTTTTTAGTTGTAAATTCCCCATTTTTTGTTTTTGAAATTAAACATAATTTTTCACAGGTTAGAAGCGTAATAGCAGCAATGAAACCAAAAAATTATGAAGGACCAACCGGAATGCAGAAAGTTAAAAAAGTATTAAATGCCTCGGGAAGAGAATTTCAACAAAGATTGGCTTTTGGATGGGAGTTTAAGTCAGTGGAGTGGTTTTGGTTAGTGATTTTACTGATAATGGTATATCTAATTTTTAGTCACAAACTAGATATGGCTCAAAGTATAGGGGTAATTATTTGGATGTTTTTGATTATGTTGGCTCAATTTACTTCAAAAAGAGTGGTGTCAGAATATTATTTTACTAATTTATTACCGGTATTTATTTTATTGATAAGCCTATGTTTAGGTAGTATTAATAAAAACTTTTTATATGCCTTGGGATTACTTTATTTGGGATTTAATACTAAATGGTTAGTTACAAAAAGTAGTCTTGATGATAGTTATTTTTACCGAAAACAATTGAGTGACTATGTTCAAAAAGAGATAAAAGCCAATAATTATCCTTGTATTGCTGTGAACTACATTGCTGATCCGGGTGTTGGAGTGGGATTTAGATACCTATTTTGGTATAAGGGAGTAAAGGTAATTAAGGCTAGCGACAAGGTACCAATATATAACATCGTTATCCCATGGCAAGTTAGTGAAAAGGAAATTAGTACACACTTTGGTAGATTTGGAGTAATAAATCCAAAGAAAACTATTAAAGTTGACCCAGCAATTTGCCAAGATACAAAATATAATTTAGATCCATTGTTGGGTTATACCGAATAAGC
>CAZKWZ010000004.1:0-32259 GCA_964556795.1 uncultured Gammaproteobacteria bacterium
TCTACAATTTAGGGGAGATAACTTTGAAGCCAGTATATGGCCAAAGCACCTCAGGAATGTTGACACTACCATCCTTGGTCTGGAAATTTTCCAGGATTGCCAAGACGGCACGGTCAGTAATAACGGTAGCGTTTAGGATATGGACGAATTCGTTTTTACCATCGATTTTAACTTTAGTATTTAGACGACGGGCTTGATAGTCAGTACAATTGCTACAGGAAGAGGTTTCCCGATAGGCATTTTGACCTGGAAACCAGGTGTTAATATCGTTCATACGACGGTTTGGCTGAGGTAAATCACCGGTACAGTTTTTCATGATTTGATAGTGAAGTCCTAACTCTTGAAGAATCTCTTCTTCGATACTAAGCATCTCTTGTTGCATGGCGTCGGAAATTTCAATACTAGGTAAAGTAAAAATATTCATTTCGACCTTATTGAAAAAATGAACCCTGAGCATTCCTTTCATATCTTTTCCATAAGTTCCGGCTTCACGACGAAAACATGGTGAAAAGTTGACGTATTTTATCGGTAGATCTTTTGAGCTTAAAATTTCATTCATATGATAAGGCACTACAGAATGCTCAGAAGAACTGACAAAGATTAGGTCATCCTCAGGAATTGAATAAGCAGCATTAAATAAATTTTTATTGCTGGTGTAACCGCAAGCCCATTCAGTATGACTTTTAACCATGGTAGGAGGAACCATACCAACAAAACCTTTGGCAACTAGTTTCTGAAAGGCGTAAAACATAACTGACATTTCTAAAACAGCACCCTGGCCTTTGAAATAGCCAAAACGAGAACCGGAAACCTCGGCGGCTTTTTTGATATCAAGAATATCCAGTGCTTCACCAATATCGGCATGATCCTTTGGAATAAAATCAAATTCAGGTTTTTTACCTACAGTTTTAATAACAATATTTTCTGAATCGTCTTTACCAACCGGAACATCATCGGCAGGAAAATTGGGAATTTCCTCAAGAATGTCGAATAATCTTTTTTCAGTTTCTTTTAAAATAGCCTCTGCGCTTTTTAATTGATCTTTGATTTTTGAAACTTCACTTAGTTGTTTGGGAGTGGGTTTACCTTTGATGCTTTTGGTAAATACATTTTGACTGGCACGAAGTTCTTCAACCTGTCCTAATATCTGCCGATAATCTTTGTCTAAAGCTGATACTTTTTCCAAAATAGAAACATCCTTTTGGCGGTTTTCGAGGGCCTTTTTGACTGCTTCTGGATGCTCCCTAAGGAGATTAATATCTATCATGAGATTGGGGATATTTTAGCACAAAAATAGAGCTTTTTCTCCGCAAGTTTTTCCGTATCATATAATATCTTTGTATATCATACACATTCATTACATCACGGGTTACAAATAATACTCCCTATTATACGGATATATTTAAATATAAAATTTTTAAATTTTAAAAAAATATAAAAATTTTTAGATATATTTTTAGGGTTATTTTCCGCAATAAAAATGTTTTATTGGTGTTATAAATTTATGTCCGAGGCAACTGATTGCATCGCCGTTAAACAAATTTCAATGAATTTTTCCAAAGGAATATTTAGTTTGTCGAAATCCTGACAAAGAATGACTTCATCACGACGGGTACCGGCAGCAAAACGAGGTTCTTTTAAAAATCTTTTACTTACCGAAGACACCTTAACATCGGCTAACTTTTTGGAAGGATATACCATAGCAACGGCGGTAATAAGACCGGTTAAGGAATCAGCACAACGGATAGCCCAACCGGCTTTGTTGGCAGGTAAACCCTGACGGACATCATGATCTTTTATAATTCTGTCAATGACTGGTGAAATTCCTAAGTTATATTTTCGTAAAACCTCGATGGTTTTTAATGGATGATCTTCTTTGGTGTCACCGGAATAATCAATATCATGAATTAACCCTGCTAAGGTCCAATCACTACGTTGAGGCTCTCCAATTAATTGATTTTGAGTGTTTAAATAATCGTAAATTCCGCCCATACAAGCCTCAAGAGCCAATGAGTGAAAAAAAATATTGGTATCTAAATTTGATTTGACTGCAGCTAGATACTTTTCCCGTTCCATATTATTTTAGATGATAAGTTTTCTTGGTTTCTTCACTAAGTTCGTATTTAACTTGGGGGAAAAGTGTTCCTTCACGAGCGGTAACATTTTCTAAAAACCAAAATAATCTCTCACTAAAACCAAATCCTGATGTAGGAGGCATCCCCCACTCCAACATTTCAACAAAATCGATATCCATCATTTGTGATTCTTCATCACCCTTTTCGCGATTGTTTTGTTGATCTTTAAAACGTTCAAATTGATCTAATGGATCATTTAATTCAGAGTAACCGTTACCAAGCTCTGAACCGGCAATAATGCAATGAAAACGCTCAGTAAGAGTTTCATCGTCGGCGCGAGATTTTGCCAGTGGTGAGGAAAATTTTGGTTCATCAATGACAAATATTGGACCAGAGATTTCCTGACGAACAATTTTCCAAAGATTATCAACGATGCGACCACGATTATTTAAACCAGCGATATCGATATGTTGGCCTTTTAAAATTTCAATAATTTTTTCTTCACTGTCATTAAAAATATCAACTGAAAAACGTTTTTTAATTAAATCGGCATAACTGATTCTTTCCCATTTTTTAGATAAATCAAAAGTATGCTTACCCCGAGTAAACTCGGTTTTGCCATAAATATTTTGAGCTAAATATTTATATAAAGCTTCGACCAATTCCATATTTTTGGTGTAATCCGCATAGGCCCAATACCATTCACCACTGTAATATTCCTGAAGATGCTCATCATCGATACCTTCGTTTCTAAAATTTGGACCTAAAGTAAATATTTTTTCGAAACCACCACCAATAAGTCTTTTTTGAAACAGCTCAGTGGAAATACGCATATAGAAGTCTTGATCTAGGGCATTGTGGTGAGTCTGAAAAGGTTTGGCGTCTGCGCCACCAGTGACTAATTCCAAAACCGGTGTTTCAACCTCAATAAAACCATGATCAAATAAAAATTGTCTGGTTAAGCGCCAAAATTTTGATTTTCTAACAAAAAGATCTTTTCTTTCGGGATTCATAATCAAATCAAGATAACGTCGACGAAAAATAATTTCGGAATCGGTTAGACCACTCCATTTTTCCGGTAAAGGACGAATAGATTTGGATAAAATTTTGATGTCACCAGGAAAAACTGAAACTTCACCACGAATCGACTTGTTTACTAATCCATAAACCTCAATAAAGTCACCAATATCAATTAATTTTAAATCGGTAGCTCCAATAGTTTGATTTTTAGAGTTGGTAGCTGAAAGATCACTTTTTTTGATAAAAATTTGAAGTTTTCCGGATTGATCTTGGATATGACAAAAAATAAGTTCACCATGTTCACGCCAGGAAATTATCCGGCCAGCAACATGGACCTTTTTATCAAGAAGTGAATCAAATTTTTCAACGATTTCAGAATTTGAATAATCTTTTTGAGATTGAGCCGGATAAGGATTAATCCCCAATTTTTTCAGGGTAGCTATTTTTTCTAATCGAATACGTCTAATTTCGTCAAATGTGGACATGACTTATTTTATCAGTCAATGGCAACGATTTTGTAGGTCAGTTTACCAGCCGGAGCTTGAACTTCAAATTCTTCGTGAACCTTTTTACCCATCAGGGCAATACCCATAGGTGATTGTGCAGAAATCTTGTTTTGTGTAGGATCTGCCTCTAATTCACCAACTAAATGAAAGACTCTTTCGGTGTTACCAGAAATTTTTACCTTAACCTTTGAACCAACTTGAATAAAATCAGAGCTGACCTTTCCGGTAATAATTTCAAAGTTATCTAGAACATCTTCAATGGAGGAAATTTTGGCATTAACAACTTCTAACTCAGCTTTGAGCTGGGAAGCAAGGCTATCTTCACCAGATTCATCAGGTTGGGCAACTTCTTCGATTTTGGCAATTAGTTGATCGGCCCGGGCATTAAGCTCAGCCAATTCAGAAACTAACTGTTGGTGCCCCTCTTTGGTTAGTTGATTTTTGGTCATATTTATTTATAAAAAAACCTCTTACGGCGATAAAACTGAAGAGGAAATAAGCGGCGACATGGAAAAATCATGTCACAGGTCCTTATGGTAAACTAGATGATAAATTTTGTCAAATAAAAGTGCTAAATTTTTTTAGAGTAGTTCCAAAAAGGCGTAATGTAAGGATAAAAAAATCATCAGGTCTAATTTTTTCCAATCCTTCAAAACATCGAAAATTGATTTTCTACATAGCCAATATGTTACTCGTTTTGACATTTTTTTACGGTATATATTTATATATACCCTTATTATCGGCTGTTTATAAATATAAATTCTCAAATAATACTCAAAATAATTCTCCGACTATTAATAGTATAGTTTCTGACGAATATATCATTCAAATCCCAAAAATTTTGGCATATTCAAAAGTAATTGCCAACGTATCTCCCTATGATCAGGCAGAATATGATAGAGTGTTAAAAAATAATGTGGTGGCTCAAGCAAAAGATACTGATAACCCGGGCGGAGGTGAAGGAAAATCGACTTACATTTTTGCTCACTCTTCAAACAATAATTTAGCAATGGTAAGAAGTAATGCGGTTTTTTATCTATTAGGTGAACTACAAAATGATGATCTTGTTTATATAAATTATCAAAAAAAGGAATTTAAATATAAAGTTTTTGATAAAAAGGTAATTTCAGCAGGTAATCTTGAGTATTTAAATTACCATAATCCCAATAAAGAAACGTTGATTCTTCAAACCTGTTGGCCAATCGGAACCGACTGGAATAGATTGATAGTTTTGGCTGAAAGAATATGAATTTAGAATTGTATAAAAATTTAACTCCTGAGGAATTATGGAAAGATCTTGAGAGCTACGTGAAAGAATGGAAATTAGATGGAGAGCCAATGATAAAAAAAGCCTTTGATTTGGCAGTCAAACTTCACAATGGACAGAAACGAGTTTCCGGAGAAAATTATATTGTGCATCCGGTTTGGGTAGCAAAGGTAGTAACCCAATTGGGAGTAGGGCGGAGAGCAATTGTGGCAGCATTACTTCATGACACGATTGAAGATTGCGGTTTAGATGTAGAAGAGGTAGCCAAAGAATTTGATGATGAAGTCGCTCTATTGGTCGAGGGGCTGACTGATGTCAAAAGAAAGGCCAAGGGAATAGAAATAGAAATGCATAGAACAGATATAGAAATTTTTAGAAGGTTTTTATTTTCTTCGGTTAATGACGTCAGAGTATTGATTATCAGAATTGTAGATAAATTACACAATGGTTTAACAATTAAATCTTTACCAAAAGATAGACAGATAAAATATGCCGAAAGAATTTTAGGAATTTATTCACCAATTGCCGATTACGTCGGTCTGCATTATTTTAAAAGATTACTGGATGATATTGCTTTTAGAATTTTGTTTTCAAAAGAAACCGCCGAGTTGGAAAAAGAAATTAGCAAAAATAGTAAAGATGAAATTAAAGCCAAAAACTTAATTAAAAATGATATTGAGAAAATGATGACAATAAATCATCTAAATAATTTCGAAATTCAAAGCAGGATTAAAAGTTTGTACAGCTCATATCAGAAAGTAAAAAAATATGGTTTAGAAAGAGGTTTAAAGGATAGGGTAGGCTTGAGAATTTTGGTAAATAATATCGCTGAATGTTATACAGTTCTTGGCTTGATTCATTCAAAATATCCATATATTGAAAAGGAATTTAAAGACTATATTTCTTCCCCAAAGGAGAATGGTTACAGATCAATCCAAACAACATTTAAATGGACAGAAAGAGTATCGGTGGAAATTCAAATCAGAACCAAAGAAATGCATGAATTTAATGAATTTGGTCCTGCCTCACATATTGCCTATAAACTGAGTAAAGATGGTAATTCTGATTTAGGTTTTGAATGGGTTAAAAATCTGATTAATTGGAAAAAAGGTGACAATAATATTAATAATTATCGGATAAATGTCTTGGAAAAGTACATTTATGTATTTACTCCCAAAGGGGACACTATTCAGCTAAAAAAAGGTTCTACTGGTTTAGATTTTGCCTATAGAATTCATGGTGAATTAGGGCGGCATTGTATTGGGGTAAAAATTAATAAAAAAATGGGAAAGATAGATGACGAATTACAAACCGGTGATATGGTAGAAGTACTGACGAGCAAAAAAGTACAAAGAGATAGAAATTATAGATAAAAGATAATTTCAGACTGATTTTTCCGGATAATATTTTGGGTCAATAGAACTATAAATATAACGGAAAAAGTGGAAAAAACTTTTATTCCACCCCCGCGAAGAATGATAATTTCCACAATCATAAAAACGTTTATATTTCATATGGGCTTGATGAAGCTTGAAAGAAATTAATTGATCTTCGGGTAAATTTGAATTTTTTAGTATATAACCATTTAATTTTTCCAGTGAACTACGACGAAAAGCCATATTTGGACCAACCAAAAGTTTAAAACCTCTAAATATTGGAAAAAATACGTCGCCGACAGGAAAGGCTATTCTCATTAAATTTTTAGCAAATAAGCCACCATCCCAAGAATCCCAATTACCACCAACAGCGACAAGTTTTGGGTCTGAGTAAAAGTGAGAAATTAATTTTTTTAACCAGTCTTTTGGGAATCTTGCATCCGCATCAGTACGAACAATAAAATCTCCTTTGGCATAACGCCAAGCTTTTTCAACGGTGGGAATTATTCCTTTTATCGGCTGATTAATAATTTTGATGGGGAGCTTATCCTGGTATTTTTTTGCAATCTCAACAGTGGAATCGGTAGATGCATTGTTGCAAATAATAACCTCGTCGGGCATTAAAGATTGGACTGATAAGGTTTTCAAACAGTCATCAAGATACTTGGCCTCGTTAAAACATGGGATGATAACTGAAATTTTATCTTTCATAGGTTTTATTGTACTCTTTAGCGATTAACTCTTTTCGATATTTATTAGCAAAACGATGAGCCTCATTTCTGAGACGCTCCAAAATCAAAAGAGCTTGGGATTTGGGAGGAAGATTTATTTCCATCCACGAATCAGTATCTTTTATAACAATTGTTTCTAGTTTTTTGGCTAAGCCGATAAGAGGTATTGTGGTAATGGTAGAAATGGACGAAACTTGAGGTTTACCGCCGTCAACTACAATTAAATCCGGAAATGCCCATTCAGGATGCTGAAGCCGACGGTAAACAACCTCTTTCATCATAAATTGATCATCGGGAGATGATTTTAACTTTATTTTAAATTTTCTATATTGACTGGTATCAATATGACCATTTTGCCAAACTACCATAGATCCAACAAAATATTTATTACCTAGCTGGGAAATATCGTAGACCTCAAAACGATTTATGTTTTTAATATTTAAGTATGGCCGGAGAGTAGTTTCTAATTCGGCAATAGCAGCACTTTGATTGTCATCGGGTAAATTAATATCATCAAAGAGATTTTTTAAATTGTGCCAACCAGAAACAATATAGCTAATTGAGTCAATCTGATTTTTTAATATTAAGGCTTTTTCATATTCTTCCAATTTCGAGGCTATTTTCATTTCTTTATTTAGTCCCCTACTAAGTGATTTAAAACGACCATTTAATATTTTTTTGATTTTGGAAATATTTTGACGATATGATTTGGGATCCGGATTGGGACCCGGACATAACCCTAGATGACAATAGAGGCATGAAGTTTTTGGATGTTTTTCAACACTTCTAAAAGGAAAGAGACGACGGAGAGTTTTTAAAAGTGAGCTAGCAGCACTAGCATCAGGAAAGGGGCCATATATTTCTGCTTTCTCTGGTAAATTACTGGAATGGGCAGTAAAAATCCGGGGGATTTTTTCTTTGGAAATACAGATGTACAAGTATGAACGATCATCTTTTAAAAGAGAATTATATTTAGGACGATATTTTTTTATAAGAGACGACTCAAGAATTAAGGCTTCAATTTCTGAACCAACTATTCTTGTTTCAACAGAAGCAATCTGAGAAACTAAGGTTTTAGTTTTTGGACCAAGGGCATCCTCACGATGAAAATATTGGGAAATGCGTTTTTTTAGGTTTATGGCCTTACCAACGTAGATTATTTCCCCAGACGAGTTTCGATAGATATAACAACCTGGATTTTCGGGAAGATTTTTTAAATCGATCACAGAATATTATAACTTTAACGTTTTTTTAAGATACTGCCCGGTGTAGGAACGATTTACTTTAGTAATATCAGTCGGTGTACCAACGGCAACAACTTCACCACCCTTATCGCCTCCCTCAGGACCAAGATCAATGACCCAATCACTATTTTTAATGACATCCAGATTATGTTCAATAACTACTACCGTATTGCCCATATCGACCAAACGACGCAAAACTTTGATTAATTTATCAACGTCATAAAAATGAAGGCCTGTTGTGGGTTCGTCTAAAATGTATAGAATTTTCCCATTAAATCTTTTAACCAACTCGCGGCTAATTTTTAAACGTTGAGATTCACCACCAGACAAGGTATTGCTTGATTGACCTAATTCCAAATAACCCAGACCGACTTCTTGGATGGTATTTATTTTATGACTAATACTTTTAATATTTTTAAAAAAATCGGCGGCTTCATCAAAAGTCATTTTTAAAATTTCAGCGATATTTTTACCTTTGTAAGTAACCTCTAAAGTTTCATCTTTAAATCTCGTACCATGACATTGATCGCAAATAACATATATATCGGGTAAAAATTGCATCTCTATTTTTATTTGACCCTGACCTTCACAGGCTTCGCAACGACCGCCCTTGGTATTAAAAGAAAAACGACCAGCATTAAAACCACGAATTTTGGCCTCAGTAGTCTCAGATAGAAGTTTTCTGATGTCATCAAATAATTTTGTGTAGGTAGCCGGGTTGGAGCGAGGAGTACGACCTATCGGTGATTGGTCAACCAATAAAACATCGGAGAGATATTCGGCACCATCAATATTGTCATATTCACCAATAGTGCCATAGTAAGCACCTAGAGTGGCTTTTCTAACTCCCCCATAAAGAGTATCGTGAACCAGGGTTGACTTGCCGGAGCCGGAAACACCGGTAACGGAAACTAGTTTATTGAGAGGAAATTCAACAGTAACATTTTTTAAATTCCATTGACGGGCACCAGTAATTTTTATTCTTTGACCAAAGATATTGTTTTGAACAGGGGGAGGATTGATAGAAAGTTTTCCTGATAAATATTGACCAGTGATAGATTTTTTATTATTTTTTATATCGTCGATAGAACCCTCGGCCACAATCTCACCACCACCCTTGCCGGCGTAAGGACCAAAATCAACTATGTAATCGGCTGATTTTATGACATCCTCGTCATGTTCAACAATAACTACACTGTTTCCTAAGTCCTTTAACTTGCGTAGGGTACCAATAAGACGGTCGTTGTCACGGGAATGAAGACCAATAGTGGGTTCATCAAGAATATAAAGAACACCGGTAAGTCCGGTACCAATTTGTGAAGCCAAACGAATACGCTGCGATTCTCCGGATGATAGAGTTCCGGCTTCTCTTTCTAAAGATAAATAATCAAGACCGACAGCCAACAAAAATTCCAAACGGGAATGAATTTCTCGTTGAATAGATTCTAAAACTTCTTTTTCTTGATTTGAATCTAAATTCTCTTGTAAACCGCCAATCCATTTAAATAAATTTTCTATTGATAATTGGCAAATTTGATATATATTTTGGCCTAAAATTGTGACAGACAGGGCATCTGGATTAAGACGTGAACTATGACAAATAGGACAACTTTCTTTTATCATGTATTGTTCTAATTCATCTCGAACGCTTTCAGATGGGGCATTAAAATATCGTGACTCAAGCATTTTTGCTTTCCACTCAGGAAATTTTGTTCGATCAATCTGGTACTTGGAACCTAAACCTTTACATTCCGGACAAGCACCTTGAGGAGAATTAAAAGAAAACAGATGTGGTTCAATGGGAGGTAGGGATAAATTACAAACTGGACAAGCAAAGTTTTCCGAATAAAGGGTTTCTTTAAATTCTTTTGGATTTTCAGGAAAGTCAAAACCAGGATCATCAATCCGAGCCATAATAACCTGACCATTACTAATCTTGAGAGCCAATTCAACATCATCGATTAATCGGCTATATAAATTTTCGGTATTTTTTAAAATATCTTTACGGACAGATACCCGGTCACAGACAGCATCAATATTGTGTTTATTGGTTTTTACAATGCCAAAATCAGAGTATAAATCAACAATTTTGTTATCAATTCTAAGCCATTTATAACCTTGTTTGCGGAGATTTTCGACTAAACCATGGAAATCTCCCGATTTGTTTCTAATTAATGGCGCCAGGATTAAAAAACGATAGGGCGTGTTTGATACTTCCTGTTTTAAGGTATTAATTATCTGATTAACCATCTGTTTACTGGTCTGAGGCATGACTTCACGACCGCAGTTTGGACAGTGAGGATGGCCAACACGAGCAAATAGCAGTCGGAGATAGTCATAAATTTCAGTAACGGTACCAACTGTAGAACGGGGGTTGTGGGAAATTGCTTTTTGATTGATAGCTATACTTGGTGACAGGCCTTCAATCAGATCAACTTCGGGACGCTTCATATTACCCAAAAATTGACGGGCGTATGAGGAGAGAGATTCCATATAGCGACGTTGCCCTTCGGCAAAGAGTGTGTCAAAAGCCATACTAGACTTGCCGGAGCCAGAAACGCCAGTAAATACGACAAATTTATTTTTAGGAAATTCAAAAGAAACATTTTTAAGGTTGTTCTCACGAGCTCCTTTGACGATTATTTTATCTATCACAATCTTATATTTTACCTCAAATGTTTCGTGTTGTCTTCGGGTATTTAGTATTCTATTCTAATATCGTGAATCCAAATTTTAGGAGGTCTAGTCAACATAAAAACGATAGTATCGGCTAAATCATTTGGATCAGTAAAATGATCACGTGGTTTATCAACTTCTTTACCTTTAGCGAATAGCTGGGTATTAGTTCCTGCCTGATAAATGCCGGCAACACGGACACAGGAACCCTTTAAATCAACTTTAAGAACTTCGGTAAAACCATGAACACCAAACTTACTAGCAGAGTATATCGTCTGTCCGGCTTGAGCAAAATATCCGGAACGGGATGAGTCATTGATAATAATGCTTTCTTCCTGTTGTTTTAAATTTGGTAATAACAAATTGGTAATTTGAATAAGAGAAATTAAATTTGTCTGAATAACATTTTGAATATCGATAGGATCAGCCTCCTCTAAGGGAGACATTTTAAGCCAAATACCGGCAATATTTAAAAGTACTTGGATATTTTTGAAATCAGATAGGATTTTACTAACTGTATTTTTTATTTGCTCAAGTTCACGAAGATCGCAGGAATAAGCGATAAATTTTTGTTTGGGATATTTTGTAGACAACTCTAATTGAAGAGAATTTAAATTATCTTGGTTTCTAGCAACGAGGGCTAAGTTGGAACCGGCAGCGGCAAGCTTGATGGCAGTAGCCCGACCGATACCATCAGAGGCACCAGTAACCACAATGTTTTTATTTTTTATATCC
This sequence comes from uncultured Gammaproteobacteria bacterium, assembly GCA_964556795.1. Classification (GTDB taxonomy): domain Bacteria; phylum Patescibacteriota; class Microgenomatia; order UBA12405; family UBA12405; genus UBA12158. The sequence goes on from CAZKWZ010000004.1 coordinate 11,631, forward strand.
ATGAACAAATTTTACAACAATTCAATTTCCTTAATCTTGTCACGAAGTTTGATGGCGGATTCAAAGTCCAAATCGGTGGCATATTGGCGCATTTCTTTTTTAAGTTTAGAGATATGATTTTTCCTTTGATTGGGGGTTAAAGAAAGTGGGTTAACTTCTAAAAGCGGGGTGATAATAATGTTTTTAGTTTCGGCTTCAATTAAACGGGGACGGATAGATTTAACAATTGTTTGAGGAACGATATGATGATCCTCATTGTATTTGATTTGAATCTTGCGACGACGATTAACTTCTTTGATAGCTCCTTCCATGGCTTCTGAAACAGTATCGGCATATAGAATTACCTCTCCACCAACATTGCGCGAAGCCCGACCCATGATTTGAATTAGGGATGATTTTGAACGGAGAAACCCTTGGTTGCCGGCATCCAAGACTGTTACCAGAGAAACTTCCGGTAAATCAAGACCTTCACGTAGCAAGTTAATCCCAACTAAAACATCAAAATCACCACTTCGTAATTTGTCCAATATTTCGGTTCTTTCAAGTGTTTCTATGTCAGAGTGAAGATAGGCAACTTTAAGCGGAAAACCGGTTTTTTTAGGGTCAGCTAAGTATGTTGCTAGTTCTTCTGACATTTTTTTGGTAAGGGTAACCACTAGAGTTCTTTCTTTTTTGGCGACTCTATTTTTAATTTCTTCTATTAAATTCGGGATTTGGTTTTTACTAGGTCTAACCTGTATAGGCGGATCAATTAGACCAGTAGGGCGAATAATTTGCTCAACAATGTTGTTTTTAGAATCCTGAATTTCAAAATCAGCTGGAGTAGCTGAAACATAGATAGCTTTTGGAATACGATTATAGAATTCTCGCCAATTTAATGGGCGATTATCGAATGCACTCTTGAGACGAAAACCAAAATCAACTAGGGTTTTCTTGCGGGCGCTATCTCCGCCGCTCATACCACCAATTTGAGGAACAGTGACATGTGATTCGTCAATCACAGTTAAAAAGTTATCACCCCAAAGATGGTGAAAATAATCTATCAGGGTATATGGTGGATCGCCTGTTTTTCGATTCGTTTCAAAATAAATAGAATAATTTTCAATCCCATTAACAAAACCAGTTTCTTCAAGCATTTCCATATCGTAGTCGACCCGTTGACGGAGACGATGAGCCTCTAAAATTTGTCCTTTTTTTTCAAATTCTTTGGATTCAATTTCAGCATCCTTTTTTATTCTTAGGATGGTTTCTTTTAAATTTGAACCAGATGCACCTACAAATTGTTTTGCCGGAAAGAGTTGATAACTTTGTAAATCGAATTCGTGTCCGGAAAAAGGATTTCGCTCAGTAATTTTTGAGATTTTTCCAGAAGAATCAAAGTCTATAATTAATATCCAATCAGCATAGGCTGGCCAAATTTCGAGGGATTCACCCCTGACTCGGAACTGACCTCGTTTAAACTCCATTTCACTCCGAAGGTAAAAAAGACCAACTAATTCTTCAAATATTTGGCGACGATTCCATAAATCACCTATCTTTAGGTTTATAGTTTTGTTACCAAAATCCCTAGGATCACCGATATTGTAAATACAGGAAACTGAAGCGACAACGATATTATCAGAACCAGAAAATAAATTCGATCCGGCTTCAAGTCTTAGTTTGTCAATTAAGTCATTTATTTCGACCTCTTTGGCAATATAGGTATCTGAGGCGGGAAGATAGGCTTCCGGCTGATAATAATCATAGTAGGAAACAAAATAAGAAACCTTATTTTTGGGAAAAAGCTCCTTAAATTCTTGGTAAAGTTGTGCGGCTAAGGTTTTGTTGTGAGAAATAATTAATGTCGGTAACTGAGTTTTCTGAATAACATTAGCAATAGTAAAGGTTTTTCCGGAACCAGTAACACCAAGAAGGGTTTGTTTATTGATTCCACTCTGAAGACCGGCGGTTAATTTAGCGATAGCTTGGGGCTGATCCCCGGCCGGTTTCATGTTAGAAATAAGATCAAAGGACATAGAGATATTTTAACAAAGATTTGGGTAATATTCGGGTACAAAGATGTGATTGATTTTTGTAATATTTTTGTACATATTTATGTAATTATGTTAACAAAAATATGGAGTGCAGCCAATTATGGTCTGGAGGCAGTACAAATTGAAAGTGAGGTTAATGTGGCAGAAAAGGGATTTCCTGGCTTTACTATTGTGGGATTGGCGAGTAAAGCAGTAGAAGAGGCTAAAGAAAGAGTAAAGACAGCCATTTTAAATTCAGATCTAGAATTCCCTACTGCGAAAATTACTGTAAATTTAGCACCAGCAGATTTACCAAAAGAGGGTGCTTGTTATGACTTACCGATTGCTGTGGGTATTTTGGCGTCAAGTGCTCAAATTGAATTACCAAAAGAAAGAGCTTATTTTTTTGGAGAGTTATCCCTAGACGGTAGTTTAAGACATTCAAAAGGAGTATTTTTGTTGGCAATATTGGCTAAAGAAAAAGGAATTAAAAAAATATTTGTCCCAAGACTTTGTGCTAATGAGGCCGCTGTGGTGGAAGGAGTTGAAGTTTATCCAGTAGATTCCTTAAATAATTTAATTAAACACTTGCGTCATGAATCAGAAATAAAGGCATTAAAGTATATTCAGAGTCAAGAATTGCTTGATGAAAGTCAAATCCAGTTTGATTTTTCAGATATCTTAGGTCAAGAATCAGCAAAAAGAGCTTTAGAAATTGCTGCCGCTGGAGGCCATAATATTTTTTTAATGGGACCTCCGGGAAGTGGAAAAACTATGCTTTCTAGAGCATTACCGGGGATACTACCACCGTTGAGTGAAAAAGAAAGCCTGGAGGTAACAAAGATATATTCTATTACTGGAAATATTCCTCCTGGTGGTTCTTTAATTAGACACAGACCATTTAGAAGTCCACATCACACTACCTCGCAAATTGGTTTAATAGGTGGTGGGAGTAATCCCCGGCCAGGAGAGATTTCGTTGGCACATCGGGGAGTACTTTTTGTAGATGAATTTCCGGAGCTTTCCAGAATTAGTTTAGAGGCATTAAGACAACCTCTTGAGGACGGAAATATAACCATCTCTCGAGCTAGTGGATCAGTAAGCTTTCCATGTCAATTTATGCTGGTAGCCGCGGCTAATCCATGCCCGTGTGGATATTTGGGTGATGTGACAAAAGAATGTAAATGCAACGTACATCAGATAATGAATTATCAGAAAAAATTGTCTGGGCCAATTATGGATCGAATTGATTTGCATTTAAATGTTCCCTCAGTCGATGTAAATAAACTAATGATTGGTGAAAATAAAAATGATAGTGAAAAATCAACAGTTATACGTCAAAGAGTTATTAAGGCCAGAGAGATACAAAGAGATCGATTTATAAAAGTTGACGGAGTTTACTGTAATTCAGACATGAAAAATAAACATTTAAAGGATTTTGCCAAGTTAGAGGACAGTGCAAACCTACTACTAAAACAAGCCGTAAATAAATATGCCCTGTCAGCAAGGACTTATTTTAGATTGATAAAAGTAGCCAGAACCATAGCCGATTTGGCTAATTCAGAAAATATAAAAAATACCCATATTGCCGAAGCCCTTCAATATCGGATTAGAAGTGGAGAATAAGATGTTTACTAAATCAAAAACCGAAAACTATCATAAAGGTAGAAATGGAGAAAATATAGCTAAAGATTTTTTAATTAAAAAAGGATACCTGTTTGTTGAAGCAAACTTTGAAAATAAAATTGGGGAAATTGATTTAATAATGGTTGATAATAACTGGTTAGTTTTTGTGGAAGTTAAATACAAGAGTGATGATAGCTTAGGAATTCCAGAGGAGATGATAAATAAAAATAAAATATGGCAAGTAAAAAAAGTAGCCGAAAGCTATCTAGTTGAAAAGAGCCGAGAATTAAAAAAATATGAAAAGTACCGAATTGATGCGGTGTGTATTTTAGGAAGCATAGTTAGACATTATGAAAATATTGATTATGAATGAGTGGAAAGAATGGCCAATTCAGGTAATAAATAAGGATAAATTTCCAAAACATCTAAGACAAATTAAAAATTGTCCGGAAAAGTTGTTTTATCGAGGAGATTGGGATAATAAAATGTTTGATAAAAGCCTAGCTGTAGTCGGAAGTCGGAGAATGAGTCGTTATGGCAAGGAAGTGGTAGCAAATTTATTACCAGAATTGGTAAGTATTGAAACAACGATTATTTCCGGATTTATGTATGGAGTCGATACAGAAGCGCATCAAAAATGTTTGGAATTTGGAGGTAAAACTATAGCCGTATTAGGTGGAGGTTTAGATATTTTGGCTCCGACTGAAAATGATAATTTATATACAAAAATTTTAGAAAGTGGCGGGATAGTAATTTCGGAATATGAAAAAAATTTTCAACCAACTTTATGGAGTTTTCCACAAAGAAACAGAATTGTGTCGGGATTATCGACAATGGGAATATTGGTAGTGGAAGCTGGAATAAAATCCGGATCTTTAGTAACAGCTGGAATTGGTAGAGAACAAGGTAAAAATATATATGCTGTTCCTGGACAAATAAACAATAGTATTGCTGAAGGTTGTAATTATCTGATTAAAAATAATTTTGCCAAAATGGTGACTAAAGTTGAAGACATTGTCGGAAATGATAACAAAATTTTTCAAGAAGTATTGTTTGAGAGTACGGATCCGTTGGAAAACAAAATAATAAATTTATTAAAAGTTGAGGCTTTGAGTATTGACGAACTATGTTTAAAATTAGACAATCCAATTATAGAGATGAATACAAAAATTACTCTGATGTCTTTGAACAATTTAATTTTTGAGGAGAATGGAAAAATTTATTTGAAGCAGAAATGACAACACTGGGAGAATTGTGTGGCAGCACTATAAACAATCCAATTTTTGACAGAGTAAGGAAACAATTTAAAGATGGGGAAAATATCGAAGTTGATTTGAGCAAAGTAGCAACTTTGCCAAAATCAAGGATGTTTAATGAGTTAGCAAAGAATAGAGGAAAGAAAAAACCCCACAGTTCAGCAAACTATGTTAGACGCGAAGGAAAAATGAAAAACTCCTAGAAATAAGGAGCCCAGGTAGTGATTGGGGCAGTATTGCCAATAATAAAATTGATTGAATAAAGTAAAACCGCCGGAATAAGTAAGTAAAAAACTAATCTGACTTTGGGGAGGGCAATTTTTTTACCAAAGGCTAAAAAAACAAAAGGATAGACTGGAATCATGTAACGACTAATATCACGGTGAGCAACCATGACACTAGCTAAAGTAAAAATTAAAGGAAAGATAAATAAAATATCAACTTTAAATTTTTTCCAAAGCTTGGCGATAGCAAAAAAACAAAGAGCAAAAACATAGATGACATCTTCTAACCAAATGGTATTAATCCAAGCCCGGGTACTAACAAAAACCTGATATGGAAAGGGGGTTAAATGTATATTATCTCCTGAGTGGAAATAGGCCAAAAAATCTCCAGTTTGAAGAAAATAATAATAAAATATTCCCAATGCAGAAATGGGAACTAAGAGATAATATAAATAACGATAATCGATTTTTTTGCTCTTGAGATAACTCCATAAAGCCAGGACAAAATAGCCGGCAAAAAGTAGAATTCCAGGACTTTTTAAAATCTGAGATAAGGCAGCAAAAATAGCGGATAAAAGAAAATTTTTCTTTTTGAAAAAAATGATGGAAAGCAAAATAAAACTCAAAAACCAAACTTCAGGTGCACCAACCAAACGGAGTACAAACAGTCGAGCCGGAAAAAAGATAGAAATAAAAGCCAACCAAAAGGAAGTTTTTTCTTTAAAAAAGAGTTTATAAAAATAATAGGAAACAAGGGTAAAAAGTATAGAACCGAGTAGTGTGGCTATTAACATAGCCTTGGGGGTGGTGGTAAAAAACGAAAAATACTTAATTAACAGTGGGTATCCTGGCAAGTGAGCCGGGTAATATTCTAAGGGCATGGGGAGAGAAAAGTTTTTGGCAATACAGTCCTTTTTATATGCACATTTGGCTATAACCATATAGTTTGGACCGTCATAGTTGGCAAAAATTGTTTCTAAAGTAGTAGTCGGAAAACCTATTTTTCGCGGTAAATTGGCATAAAAACAAAGCCAAATACTAATAGAAACGAAGAAAGTAGTTAATAATAGGAGCAATTGTGACCGATATTTGTTAAAATTCATCTGTTTTAATTGTACAACATGGCCCCATCGTCTAGTGGCTAGGACGACAGGTTCTCATCCTGCCAACCGGAGTTCGATTCTCCGTGGGGTCACTTTAAATAATGATTGAAAGTTGCCTGAAGATAAATAAAGAATATCAATGGTCCCCTGGTGTTAGGCAGGACTTTAGTATTGTTACAGAAGAAGAAAAAGTAGTTGGGGGTCTATCTATTACCAGATTTACAATTACTAAACCCTTTGAAACTAAATGGATTTATGTAAATAGTATTCGTATCCCTGATTTAGAAAACCAGGGTCATGGTTTTGCCTCTCAGGCAATGAAAGAGGTAAAAGAAATAATTGATTCAGAAAAAAGAAACGGTATTTTAAAGAATTCTATTTTGGAAAGAAAAAAGCGGGAATTTTATTACCACTTAGGGTGGACAAAAATTGAGGGTATAGAAAAACAATGGGAGTTTTTATTAAATCAACCTTTATCAACTTTTTTACTTAGACAAACAGTAAGTTTGGTAAAAGAAAACTTTGTTAGGTAGACAGAACTTAATTACTTTAAAATATCACTAATTCACATTTTGATATCTATTGATATAATTCCTCGATGAAATGTGTTGATAAAGTAATTTATAACCTACAACCAGTTGAATATAGGGGATGTTTGGATATTTTAAATGATATTTATCTTAGAGAATGTCAAGACAGAACTTATGTACTGGAAGGGTTAACCAGAAGTTATGATGCCTGCATTGTAGCAGTCGGAAGTGATGGTAAAAGAGAAAGACATCCTCAGTCAAAAACCGAATTGGTATTTATTCAGAGTGAAGAAAGTGATACTTTACTGAATCCCGGTGTGATTGTTAGTGAATTTAAACGGAAATTTAAAAAGGAATATAGATCTTTGTTTGATACCGGAAACGATAATTTACCATCAGTGCTAAAAATTGGAACCGATACCTTGTCATACGCTCTCCACGATTCTAGATTGGTATTCCCCGATAGAGTTCTCAACTCTACATACATTATCGGAAATCACAATGTTTTTGTTAATGCCAGAAAAATTGTAGCGACAGAGCTAGCTTTAACAAGTGGTTTAAGTGGAAAAATAAGAAAAGACATCCGAAATCAAATAAAAAATTATCGCAAAACGGCGGAAAGTGGTCTAAGTCGGGGGGTAATGTGTTTTGATGAAATCATGCAATATTACGATGAGAGAAATAATCCCGGGAGATATGGCTTTAAACATTCTTTTTTACGAACAACTCAGAGATTTCTTGATATAAAAACCCAGGAAAATATTCAAAATGGAAAGATAGATATTGATCAAATTGAGAGGTTACCAGTAAATACAGCCGAAAGACTGGAATATTTTGGTTTGGATCAAAGCCTTAGTAATGCCTATATCTGGTTTTTACAACAATACCACTGTATTCAGGAAGAATATAAAAGCAGACGAACTCTGACTGAGATTCCATACGATAAAGAGCTATTTGTGGAGAACAAAGATATTATTCTTAGAAATTGTGTCGGTTAAAAAGGCATTTCATCGGGAATAATAATATCCTCGACTTTATCCTCAACTGGAGTGCTTTCTTCGTGGGATTCTGTAGTAACAGAATCATCGGAGCTACGACGTTCAGTAAAAGGAATAACTGTTTCGGCGATAATTTCACTAATATATTTTTTGGTGCCGTCTTTGGCATCGTATTGACGGTTATCAATGCGGCCGGTTAAAGAAACTCTCATTCCCTTTTTAACTGTGTTGGAAATATATTCTGCTTGTTTTCCCCAAACAACAATATTGTGAAAGGTGGGAATGTCGGTCCATTGGTCGTCTTTTTTGATTGAATGATTTGTAGCCACACCAAAACTACAAACGGCACTACCGGATGGAGTGTATCTGAGTTCTGGATCACGAGTAACATTGCCGGTGATTACGGCCATATTTATACTAAATGCCATATTATTTATTAAATAAACTTTTAATCCAAGAAATTAAATCACGAAGCCAATCGACTGATGAACGAACGCTGTCAATTGTATCTTTAGCATTATCGATTTTTTCTAAGGTTTTTTTACTCATATACTTTTATTTTATATCAATTAATTCAACTTCAAAAATTAAAGTAGCTTTTGGTGGAATTACTCCAGGAATCCCCCTCTCGCCGTAAGCCATTTCATAAGGAATGGTGAGTTTTCTTTTACCACCAACTTTCATCCCGGGAACACCTTCATCCCAACCGCGAATAACTTGCCCAACCCCAATTTCAGTTTCAAAAGCCTGACCACGATCATAAGAAGAATCAAATTTTGAACCATTTTCCAAAGTACCACAATAATGCATAACCACACCGTCTCCGGATTTAACTTCGACACCAGTACCAACAATAAGATCTTCGATAATTAATTTATTCATAAGCCAATTATACCTTAGAGAGTAAATTTACAATTTTTAAATTAATAGAGACTTGCCATGGCTTAAGTATGCAGTACTTGACGATTGGTAGTAGCGAGATATCCAATGTTTTTTTGGCTGGGTCTATAAATCGTATTTTGAGATATACATCATTAAAGCAGCTAAGGCTGGACCATCAGTAATTAGTTTTTTAGAAATAATATTTTTGATTTCTTTTACGGAATAAAAGGCAACTGGAGAAATTTGTTCAAACTCTGTTGGTTTTGGGTTTGATTGAGATAGGTTAGTTGCTAAAACTACATAACCTTTTTGATCAGATACACCATTAGTAGTATATATTTCTCCTAACATTTCAGTATTTTTTGCAACAATGCCAGTTTCTTCTTCTAATTCCCTGACAGCAGCTTCTTCGGGCGTTTCACCTTCTTCAATAATTCCGGCGGTTAATTCTAATTGATTGGTTTTAACAATATACCGATAGTTTTTTGATAATGCTATTTGTCCATTGTTATTCACAGCAAGTACAATAGAAAAAGTATTTAGAGATACATAATAAAATTCCATCTTTTCTCTAGAATCGTTTTGAATAATGTTTTTGTGAACTAACATCCACTTATTTTGATAATCAATTTTGGAGGACAATGTTTTCCATTTGGATTTCATGTGCTAATTATACTGCCGGTGGTAAAATATCCTTTATGAATCTGGTTGAGAAACTTAAAAGTAACCCAAAAAATATTTACTATTTAATAGCGGCATTGGCTTTTATCCTAATAAATATAATTGGGATTGTTTTGTATCAAAACAAAAATAAGTCAAAGGATATGGTAAAGCCATCAATTGAAAATCCTACGATAACACCCGCTATAAGTACCCCAACCGATGGTCCAGAACCAAGTGAATGGCCGACAGCAACACCAGAACCATCTGCCACGCCAACTCCAAAGGCGACTTTAACTCCAACACCTAGACCAACAAGCACTCCAACACCAGGTCCAACCAATACCCCAGCACCAACTAATACACCCAGCCCGACTAATACCCCAGCACCAACTAATACACCCAGTCCGACTAATACCCCAGCACCAACTAATACACCAGCTCCAACATCAGTTGGAACAACATAATTAGTTTTCCTGAAGATATTTTTGAATATCAGAGAAGTTGCCTTCACCTAAAATCGGTATTAAGATTGATTGCTTATTGCTACTTACCCCTATCTTTAGAAAATTCTTATCTGTGATTGCCATGGAATTTATTTTATACTGAGAGAATTCTGAGGCTCTAGCCAGATAAGTTTCCATGGTTTTTAATTCAATATCTGTCGTTATATGACTACTTAATGTTTCAATTACAGGAATAATTTTACTGAAAAAATTAATAGAAACAACCTTATCTTTTATGGCCTCAATGACTAAACGTTGACGCTCGGATCGATTAAAATCTCCACCATCAATAGCTGAATGTCGGGAACGGGCATATTTTAGTGCCGTGACACCATCCATATGTTGCAGTCCTTTATCGAAATGTAAGTGTTCATAACGGCAAGTAAATTGTTGATCTAGTTTATCTCCAGACATGGTGGCACTAATTGCTTTTATTTCATCTTCACTTTTTCCACACAAGTCCGTAGTACCAATATCTATTGGATAAAATTCATCGTCAAAAGTTTTAGTTATTTGAATATCAATCCCACCTAACCGATCGATAGCCTTAGTAAATCCAGAGAAATCAACAGCCAGGAAGTAGTCAGGTTTTATACCGGTGACTGTGGATACTAAATATTTACTCATTTCGCCACCACCAGCTTTTCCTGTAAATTCAACTGATTTATTTTTATATTGACGGTCATCAATACCAACCGCATAGGCACTATTGATTTTGGCCGAATGCGAGGCGGTCGTACTAGTAGGAATAGATACCCATAAATCTCGTGGTAACGATATTAAATCGATTTTTTGAAGTTTAGGATTAATACGAGCCAGAGTAATGGAATCCGTCAAATATCCACCATCATGGCCGGCACCACCATATCCAAGAAGCAAAACAGAAAAGGTTCTATCAGGGTCGGGGGTGGGAGTAGCAGTAGGGGTGACTGATATCTCTCGATTGGGAATGACCAACATTTTTTGATAACTTTTTTTGAAATAAAAATAAGTTCCCAAAGGGAAGAGTGACACCAATAAAATAAATATCAGTACTTGTTTCCATTTCATGTGATGTAGTATAAACTACCTGAGACCATGAAATTAAAGTATAAGAGAATTTTATTGAAATTAAGTGGTGAGTTGTTTGGTAAAAAAGGGAAAGAAGGGATTGATTTTAATAACGTAGAAAAGGTAGCCAAGTGTTTGATTAACCTAAAACAAAAGTATCAGATTGATTTAGCAATTGTTGTCGGAGCTGGAAATATTTTTAGAGGACGAATGGTAAAGGAAAGCGATTTTGATAGGGCTCAAGCTGATTATATGGGAATGTTGGCGACAATCATAAATTGTATGGCTCTTCAGGGAGAAATTGAAAGACTAGGAGGAGAAACCAGACTATTATCTGAAATAAATGTGGCGGCTGTTTGTGAACCTTTTATTAGAAGAAGAGCATTAAGACATTTAGATAAAAATAGAATTGTAATTTTGGCTGGTGGGACAGGAAATCCATTTTTTACAACCGACTCAGCTGCAGCTTTGAAGGCAATAGAATTACAATGTGATGTGGTTATCAAGGGTAGTAATGTAGATGGGGTGTATGATTGTGATCCAAGAAAAAATGGTAATGCGACAAAATTTGAAAGTTTGACATACAAATATGCCCTACAAAACGGATTAATGGTGATGGATGCAACGGCATTTGCTCTATGTCAGAAAGAAAAAATTCCGATAATTGTTTTTGACGCTGATTGTTTGGAAAACTTAGAGAAAATACTTTTAGGTGAAAAAATAGGAACCTTGATTACCGAAAAGTAACCGTAAATTGTAGATGAAATTTTTCTGTTTTATTGGGTGAAACAAGAATTGGATCGGTATTAATTCCATTGGCTGGTCTAACTACAGGTTCAAAACAAATATAATCATAATCCGGAAAACTAGTATTTTGAGACCAAATTTGAAGATGTCGAAAATTTCGATAATCCTCGACTATTTCTTTAATTTCTAGTGTGTATTCTGGAAATTCCACTTCAAAAATATTAGGGAGCTGGTAATTTGAATTAGGAGGATTTTTATCCCAATCGACATTATTTGGGTTGAAGTTGGGAAAATTTTTTATTTTCAACTTTGATTTTTGGTTGTGTTTTACAGGCCAATAAGGATGAAGACCCGGAGAAAGGGGCAAATCAACTTCACTTTTATTTAAAACCTCAAAATAATAATCTAAATGATTAGCTTCGGCTTTGATTTTTAAATCAGCGATAAACTGGTAAGGATACATTTGCCTAAATTCCGGTGAGATATCGGTATCACTTAATCGAAGATGACAAGAGTTTTTTGAACTTTCAATTATATTCCATTTTGACAGACGGCCAAAACCATGGTTTGGCAATGGAGTACCGGCATCAAAATTTGGAAACAGGAAGGGAATCCCAGTTCTTTTGATCTCACTCCCTTGATATAAAACCTCACGATTGTCTATTTTCCAAGAAGTTAAATATGCCCCAAAGACGTCGATTTTTATTGAAGACATAAATACTCTAAAACTCCAACTTGGTTTTTAGCTTTGAAGGCTCGATCAATTTTAACAATGGGATCACTCCCAAAGATTTTTAACAAATCGTTGAGTTTGATAAGTCTTTCTTCCTTGTTTGAAATATCTTTTAAAGCTTCTATTTGGGGTTCGATTTGAAAATATTTCATTTTGTCCTGAGCAGCAAGTTGCCAGAATAATAAAAAAGCCCGATCAGGGAAATCGATACCGATTAATTTATAACAATATTTCATTACAATCTTTTCAATTTCCTCACGTAAAGAGTCAGTAATTTCTTTTTCGGAATTAATATCTCCGGTTTTTAAACTTTTTCGTCCAATTTCAAGATACATTTTAGTTTTTGGTTCGGTACCTGAGGGTCTAATAGTGACAAAAATGCTTTGAGTTTGGTTATCAGTGGGTTTTAAGTGAAAACTAATAACATTGCGTGACACTTTGTCAGTTTCAGACAAAAACGGAGTACCCTGCCAATAATCATCGATTGATAATACCTGGTAAGGGCCAAATGCCTTGGGGGGATCATTTCGAAGTTTATCCTGAATTTTGGCAATTTCTGTCATACCCTCAGCACCAGGCAGACGAATTTCAGTCAAATAGTTTCTGAAATAACCATACTTTAGGTATATTTCATCGAGGTATGTTTTTAGGGTTTTATGTTGGAGTTTTAATTTAGAGGCTAATTCGGCAATTAGAATTGCAGGAACGCAAGAATCTTTGTCTCGAACATAGTTACCAGCAATAGATCCATGACTTTCTTCACTACCAAGAAGGACATCATCTATACGACCGGCTTTTTCTAATCTATTTATTTCAGCAGCGATATATTTTATTCCAACCAATAAATTTCCAATTAGTTCAACATTATATTGTTTGGCCAAAACGGAAACTAAGTTAGTGGTTACAAGGGTTTTAATAATTACTTTATGTTGATTTAATAGAGATTTTTTTTCGAGTTCTTCGAGCATGTGGGAAGTGATAAGGGAAAATATTTCATTACCGTTAAAAAAGTGCCAACCTTCTTCTTCTTTGGAAACTAGACCAACACGGTCGCCGTCAGGATCGGCAACCATAATAATATCGGCGCTAATTTTATCTGCTGGGGTATACAAATTCAGATACGATTCTTCAACCTCAGGATTGGGAATGTTAAAAGTAATTGAAGAAAATTTTGGATCGGGTTTACCTGAAGCTTCATCAACAACAACATCAAAACCTAGGGCCTTTAAAACAATAGGGACAGAGGTAAAACTGGTTCCATGAAAAGGACTAAATAAAATTTTGGCGCCACGATAATCAGAAATTGACGTTGAGGCAGCAGCCTTTAAATAAGCTTGTCTAGATTCACTAGAGATATATTCAATAAGTCCCTGATCTTTGGCATTTTTAAAATCTATCTTTTTTATTTCTGTCACTTGACTGACGACATCGACCAGCTCTTGATCGTGGGGTGGAATCAACTGTCCACCTGTTTCATCAACAACTTTTTTACCGTTAAATTCTGGAGGGTTATGGCTGGCACTAATCATATCACCAGCAACAGCTTTAAGATGTCGTACCGTAAAAGACATTTCCGGGGTGGTGGCAAAGGAATCAAAAAGCCAAACTTTAATCCCGTTAGCGGCGTAAACAACAGCTGCTTGTTCGGCTAAATCTTTGCAGCTTAAACCATAAACAGGGTTAGGACGATTATTGTCATACTCTCCTTCTTTAAGATATTGGCGAACATCGTAGGCAATAACAACACCTCGTTTTTTGGTCTCATCACCATATTTATCGGTTAAATATTTAGAATGACCTTGGGCAGATGCCTGGACAGTCCAAGTATTTATTCTATTTGGACCAATACCAACTAAACCACGACGACCACCGGTGCCAAAAGAGATGATCTGATAAAAACAGTCGAGTAAGATATCCCATTTTGAACTTTCAACCAAATATTCTATTTGGGGAACATAATCGGAAAATTCCGGATCAACTAACCATTTATTTAAGTGAACAAGGGCATCGTCTTTGTATTTTTGATCAACATTGAGAGTGGAAAAACCAGCTTTAACTAAGTCGAGGAGATTATTTTGAGTCATATTCAAAAGATATCACGATAATGCATTTTGGTAAAATAACTTTATGGAACAAATAAATTATGCCGATTTTGCCAAGGTTGAGTTTAGAGTCGGAGAAATAATTGAAGCAAAAAATGTAGAAAATTCGGAAAAATTAATCAGAATGATGGTAAATTTTGGAGAAGAATTGGGGAATAAGCTGGTGTTTTCTGGAATTAGACACTGGTATCAACCAGAGGAATTACTGGGTAAAAAGACAGTTTTTGTAGTTAATATGGTACCTAAAAAAATTATGGGCGAAGAAAGTGGGGCAATGATATTCGGAGCCTCCACCTTCGCTGAAGCTACTGCGGACAAGGAAGATGAAAAAATGTCAATTTTGATTTTGGAAAAAGATTTGCCACCAGGTACCAAAGTTTTCTAGAATTCTGCTAAAATTAAGCATGATTAAAAAAGAGCTGCAAAAGTGGCTTTTAGAAAATAAAGTTGAGGGAAAATTGGAACATCCTTCGATAGCTAAGTTTGGTGATTATGCCGTCAGAACCGGTAAAGCAATTGAGAATTTATCTCCATGTAAATGGGTCGAAAAAACAGAGTTTATGTCAGGTTTTACCAATATTTGGATAAAAAATACGACCTTAATAGAAGATACCCAAAAAATTGGAAATGAGGAGTGGGTTGATAATTTAAAAAAATGCGGTAAGGGAAAAACCATGGTAATAGATTACAGTGCTCCAAATATTGCCAAACCATTTGGGATTGGACATCTAAGATCAACAGATATCGGGCAAGCTATTTACAACATATATGAGATATTGGGTTGGAAATGTATTGGTGATAATCATTTAGGTGACTGGGGAACACAGTTTGGGAAATTAATGGTAGCCATAAATAATAAAGACTGGAACAAAAAAGAACCAGAAAATTTAGATATTGATGATTTGGAAAAGTTATACGTAAAATTTCATGAAGAAGCCGAGAAAAAACCAGAGTTAGAAGACGAGGCTCGGGACTGGTTTAAAAAACTCGAAGAGGGTGATAAAACAGCCAGACAATTGTGGCAACACTGTATCAATGCTTCGTGGAAAGAATTTAATAGGGTTTATGATTTACTTGGAGTAAAGATTGACTACGCTTTGGGAGAATCATTTTATGAGGATAAAATGGGAGCAGTAATTGATGATTTGAGAAATAAAAAAATCGTGACTAAAAGTGAAGGGGCAGAAATTGTTGAGTTTGAAAATATGCCTCCAGCAATGGTAACAAAAACAAATAATACGACCACATATTTCACCAGAGATTTGGCAACAATAAAATATCGGGTTGAAACATGGAATCCAGATTTAATAATTTACGAAGTTGGATCAGATCAAATTTTGCATTTTAAACAAGTATTCGCGACAGCAAAAAAACTAGGTTATGATCGAAATTTTGTTCATGTTCCCCACGGAATGATTCGCTGGGTCGATGGAAAGTTTTCGACTAGAAGCGGTCACACCATTCATTTGGAAGAAGTGATTGAAAAAGCTATGGAAGAAGCCAGAAAAATCGCTCCTGATAATGATGAAGAAAAAATTAAAGCGGTAGCTATTGGAGCAATAAAATTTAATGATTTGGCACAAGATCCTAAGAAAGATATTATTTTTGATTGGGAAAAAGTGATGTCAATGGATGGAAATTCCGGACCTTACTTACAATACACCTATGCTAGATGTATGAGTGTAATTAATAAAAGTAGTAAGAAAGCGATGGTGACTGAAAACGATAAATTGGAAGAAGAGGAAGGTAATTTATTGAGGAGCTTTTATAGATTTGAAGAAAAAATTATTGAAGCTGCAGAGCGTTTTTCACCAGCAGTAGTAGCAGAATATTTATTAGACCTCTCAAGAAAATATAACGAGTTTTATGGAAAATTTAGAATTATTGATCAACAAGAAGAAGAGAAGCGTTTATTTTTAACTGAGACTACAGCAAAAATTCTCAAGATTGGTTTGAAAATTTTAGGAATCGAAGTACTTGAAAAGATGTAATTTAGCTAAATATCTTTTGATAGATCTCGGAATAGTGGGTTACTGGAATAAATTTAATATCTTTCTTTACCTCTCTTGGAATATCAACAAGAGATTTTTTGTTGTCGGCGGGAATGAATATAGTTTTTAAACCAGCACGATGGGCAGCAAGAGATTTTTCTTTGAGACCACCTATTTCTAAAATATTGCCACGAAGAGTGATTTCCCCAGTCATGCCAATATCACGGGGAACAGCTTGGTTTTTCAAAGCCGATACTAAAGCCGTAGTAATGGCACCGCCGGCACTAGGACCATCTTTTGGGGTGGCGCCTTCGGGAACATGTATATGGATATCGATTTTATGAAAATCTTCTTTAATTCCCCATTTTTTAGACTGAGAACGAACAAAGGAAAGAGCCGCCTGGCAAGATTCTTTCATAACCGAACCAAGCTTCCCGGTTAGAATTAATTGCCCTTTTCCGGGCATAATATTTACTTCGATAAATAAAATATCACCACCAACACTTGTCCACGCTAGACCGGTGGAAACACCTATTTCATCTTTTTTACCTTTTAGCTGGGAGGTAAATTGTTCCGGGCCTAAGAATTTTTGGAGTAATTTTTTATCGTTAACATTAACTTTTTTTGATTTACCTGAAACAATTTTTTTAGCTGATTTTCGGTAAATGGCGGCGATAACTCTTTCCAGTCTTCTCACACCAGCCTCACGGGTATATTTATCAATTAAATAACGGAGGGTGGAATCATTAAACTTACTAACCTGTGACTCTTTTAAACCATTAGCTTTTAATTCTTTCGTGGTTAAATATTTTTGAGCAATATGAAATTTTTCATCCTGTGTATAACCTGGAAAAGAAATTACCTCTAGACGATCACGAAGTGCATAAGGGATAGAGGAATAATCATTTCCGGTTAGTATGAAAAATACCTTGGAAAGATCGAGGGGGAAATCTAAGTAGTGGTCAGTAAAATTGTTATTTTGTTCGGGATCAAGAGCCTCTAAGAGAGCTGCTGAGGGATCACCACGATAATCGGAACCAATTTTATCAACCTCATCCAGCATAAAGATGGGATTCATTGATTTGGCATCTTTGATACCATTGACGATACGACCGGACATGGCGCCAACATAGGTACGACGATGACCACGAATTTCTGCTTCATCGCGAATACCACCAAGTGAGGCCCGAACAAATTTACGGCCAAGAGCATTGGCAATTGATTTTCCCAAAGATGTTTTTCCAACACCCGGAGGACCAATAAAACAGAGAATATTGGTGGTTTTTGTGTCTTGATCTTTTAGTTGATTTTTTAGTTTTAAAACTGAGAGATATTCAAGAATTCTTTCTTTGACCTCTTTTAATCCATAGTGATCTTGATTAAGGATTGCTTCAGCCTTTTTTAAGGACAAAACAGTGTCATCATATTTTCCCCAAGGTAGTTCAACAATACTTTCAAGGTAGGTTCTGATATAGCTGGACTCAGGGGCCATAGAACCCATCTCAACCATTCGGTTATATTCTTTTAATATTTTTTTCTTAATGTCTTTTGGCATTTTGGCCAATTTTATTTTTCTTTCTAATTCATCAGTTTCTTCACCACTTTTACCCATCTTCTTTAATTCCTGTTCAATTTGATGTTTTCTTTCCTCAAGAATATTTCGCTTCATAGCGCTATTGAATTTTTCCTGGGTTTTTTCCTCAATACTTCGTTCTAAATCAGCAACCTTTAGCTCCTGAACCAAAAGCTCAGTAGCATGTTGGAGACGTTTAGAAACTAAAAGAGTTTCTAATAATTGTTGTTTTTCTGGAACTTTGGTATCAACGGCAAAGGAAACCTGATCAGCTAAATCAGAAGAGGAAACACCGGTACTTAGCTGCATCATAGCCGGAAGATCGAACTGACGGCCAAGAGCAAAAGCCTTTTTCAACTGTGACAAAATCGCTTCAGCGGCTTGTTGAACATCAGCAACTGGTTCGTTGATAACAGGAAGCTCTTCGTACTCGGCTAAAATATATGGATCACTTTGGACAAAATTAGTGATACTAATTCTGGATAAACCTTTGACAATGGCGTGCATAGAACCATCAGTCTGGAGAATATGTTCGATTCTGGCAATAACTCCAACATTATAAACATCATCAATAGTTGGTTTCTCGATTCCGGGGCTTTTTTGAGCCGTGATAATGACAAGGCGATCGTGTTTGTCATAGGCCTCTAACAGTGAATTACTCGACTCTTTACGGCCAAAAAACAATGAGGTTTCTACTGAAGGAAATAAAACCACATTTCTAAGAGGAATAAGGGGTAAAACTTTTTTAGTAGGATTAGGCATGATTTCTGACATGATTAGCAGTCTACCACTTTCACTGCTAAGTGTAAAGTGGAAAATTAATTAATAATTAAGAAAGTTAAAATATAATTTTTGATGAAATTTAGGGTAAAATATACTCATGGAAAATATTTTAAAGAAAAAGTACGGAACAGTAGCGATTTTGGGAAGACCGAATACTGGCAAGTCTACCCTACTCAATGCCATCATGCAACAAAAAGTTGTCATAACTTCACCCTTACCTCAGACGACTAGAAAAAATATTTCGACAGTTTATGAAGATGAGAGGGGAAAAATTTTATTTACCGATACTCCAGGAGTATTGGGAAAAGTGACAGATTTAATGGGAAAAAAGGTAAATCAAGAGGTTCCAAAGACATTGAAAAAGGCACAAGTAGTAATATGTGTGGTTGATATTTCCCGACCTAAAAGTGAAGAGGAAAATAAAATTATCGGCATAATTAGAAAAGTTGATAGTAAAAAGATTCTTGTTTACAACAAAATCGATAAGGCGGTTGGGAGTAAAGATCACCTAGCTGATTACAACTATCTTGAAGAGGAGTTTGATAAAACAATTTCAGTGTCCGCCCTCAAAGAAAAGAATGTCAAATCTGTAGTTACCGCCATTTTTGAAATGCTACCGACTAAAAGTAAAAATGATACTAAAGAAGAAATTGAAATATATCAAAACAATGATAAACCACTGATTAGTATGGATTCAAAGGAATATATCGCGGAAATAATCAGAGAAAAGGCATATTTATTTTTAAGGGACGAAGTTCCATATACAATTTTCGTAGTAGTTGATGACGTAGTAGATAAAAAAAATATTTTGGTAGTAACAGCGACAATATACACCAATGCCGATCGATATAAAAAAATGATTATCGGTAAAGATGGACAAAAAATAAAAGAAATTGGCTATAATTCCAGAAAAGAATTAGAACTAATGTCGCAAAGAAAAATCTTTTTGGCTTTGAATGTAAAAACTGATAAACATTGGATGGAAAGAGTCCAAAATATCTAAGACAAATTTTGAAGTATACGGAGAATTGACAGTGGCTTTAATTTACCTTAGACTGGAGTAGTTAATATTTTTATTTTATAAAAAATGGCAAAAAATGGTAGTAAATTTTTCTTAGCAGGTGTTATTGGTGCTTTGGCCGGCGCAGTGGGTGGTTTATTATTGGCCCCTCAAAGCGGTAAAAAAACCAGACAGGAAATTGCCGATTTGGCCGACGAGATTACAGATAGAATAAAAGCGAAAGCCGATGAAACTCGATCTCAAGTAAAAGATATTTATGGTAAATATACCGAGGAAGGAAAGGCAAAATATTTGGAAATAAAAGACGCAGTAGTATCAAAGGTGGCAGCAGTCAAAACAACCGGTGAAGAAATTAACAAGGAAAAATACGGTAAAGTAGTTGAGGGTGTAGTTGAGGATTTTAAAGAAGATATAGAGTCGACTAAAGCTAGTGCTGAAAAGATTATTAACTATCTTAAGAAAGATTGGGAAAAAATTAAAAAAGCTATTGCCTAAAAAGGTCTTAGATTTTTTAAATTATCTGTTAGACTATACTCGTGTCAAAAACTAAAGGTATAAAAATTGCTGCCGGAATTTTAGGGATAGTGACTGGTGTTGTTGGGGGAATAATGTTGGCCAGACAATCAAATATAGAGTCACGAGAGGAGTTTATTTCTAAAATCAGAGATATCTTTGGAATATATAATGAAGAATTTCGAGACAAATACAATAAAGTCAAAGGGGCGGTGGATAGAAAAATATTAGCTTTAAAGAATGCCGGGGAAAGTATTGACCAAAGTAAATATACTGAAATTGTGGACAAAATAATTGAGGATTTTAAAAAAGACCTGAC
>CAZKWZ010000005.1:0-9498 GCA_964556795.1 uncultured Gammaproteobacteria bacterium
CCCTCATCGGTCCCCAATCTATAAAAATTTTCTATCACCGGAGTCGAAGTTAAAAAAAATAATATCCCGCAAAAGACCACCCATTTTTTTATTTTCAACCGGTCCATTATTAGATACAGAAAATAGGCGTTTAAAGCTAAAAGTATTGCCCCAACCAAAAAATAACCCCAGACATTCAATCCAAAGATTTCGAAAAAAAATTTTTTAATTATATACCGCAAAGGACGACTTCTTTCATCAACAAACAATTGATCAAATATAATTCTCCAAAAACTAGTCTCTTTCACATACAACAAATCACTTCCATCATCAATTAACCCCAGATATTTCACAAAAAATTGCGGCAATACCAAACATAAACTCGAGACTAATAATATTAAAAAGACCTTAATTTTATTCATTCCAAGATTAATTTGTTAATCTGTTTTTTAAAATTTTTTACAGAATACGCCTCAGCCGATTCAATACACTCTTTTTTACCAATTTTCAGCTTATCCAATGATTTCATAGCTGACAATAAACTTTTATCGTTAAATTTTTCAAAAAGAATTCCGTTTTTGCCATCAATAACACTTTCCTTTACTCCACCCGAGTCAAAAGCAATTACCGGAGTTCCCAACTTCAGAGCCTCTACTGGAACTATTCCAAAATCCTCATCCTTTGAGGTATATATCAAAGCCTTAGCTCCCGATAAAACCATCGCTTTTTCCTTGTCATTACACTCCTCCATAAACTCCACCGTCGCTCCAGCTATCCTCTTTAATCTTGGAAGCTCTCCACCCTTCCCCACCACCATCAACTTCTTTTTATACTTTGTACAGGTTCTCACCGCCAGCTCTATCCCCTTTTGTTTTACTAATCTAGATAGACAGACATAATATTCCTTTCTGTCTGATTTACTATCTACTCTCTCTACCTCAACTGGCGGATAAATCACTACCGCCTCCCGACCATAATATTTTTTTATTCTTTTGGCAACGTTTTTTGAATTCGCAATTAATATATCAGCTCTCTTGGCACCTTTTTTATCAACATAAATTAAAAATTTCCTCATTGGCCAAAACAACCATTTCCACGGTTTTTCTTTAATCCAAGCAATTTCATTAAACTCATCATACAAATATCTTGGCGGTGTATGAACATAAGCCAAATGCTTTGCCCCTTTGCTTTTCTTTACATTTTTTGACATAAAAGAATGAGATGAGGATAAAACCAAATCATAATCTCTTAAGTCTAAAAATTCCCAATAAATCCAAGAAAATATTTTTATTATCGAAATATATTTACTGACCTTATCACTCCTTATTAATCGCTGAAAATTTGATGTTCTAACTCGAACTTGAAAAAACTTCTCCTCAATTTTTTTTAATGCCCCAGGACAAATAAACAAAGTATATAAATCAGCCTCAGGAAACATTTCCAACATTTTTGTCACCACTACCTCAGCCCCACCCAAATTCATCATAATATCTGACACTATAGCCACCCTTCTTCGTTTCATTAAGCCAATTATACCTGTTAAAATCACTTATTAATGAAATCTGAAGTCAAAAAAATTGTTATTGTCTTCAATAACCTAAATATTGGCGGAATCGAAACCAAGATTGTTGACCTTTGTCGTTATTATTCCCAGCAAAAAAACACCAGACTTTATCTCCTGCTTAAATCAACCGCCGGTCCACTTCTCCCGTCTATTCCCCAAAATATTATTATTAAAAGTCCTAAAATTCCTGAATATTTAAAAATAAAATCCTGGTCCTTTCCCTTTTGGTTATACTCCTCTCTAAAAACTATCAAACCTCATCTAGTCCTCGCTTTTGGCAATTATAGTTCTATTTCCAGTGCCCTGGCTCTCCGTTTTTCAAAACTAAATAGCCATTTTTTGATTAGTGAAGATTCCAGTATTTTAGATGAAATTAAAAATTCTACTTTTCCCAAACTCAGAAAAAAACTAATTACTATTACCTATCCACAGGCTGACAAAATAATTGTTCTTTCTACTACCGGTCAACAAAAACTTTACCAACTACTCCCCACTTTAAAAACCAAAGCTATTATTTTAAAAAATTGGTTACCACTAAGCTCTCCTATTTCTACCACCTATCCCCAAAAAGATATTGATCTCCTTTTTTTGGGTCGTTTTGAATCTCAAAAAAATCCTCACGAATTTTTAAAAATTTCCCGACAATTACTCACCAAATCAAAAATTAAAATTGCCATGGTCGGTTATGGATCCTTGGAAACCAAAATAAAAACATACGTCAATAAATACCATTTAAATATTTCTCTTTATCCAAAAACCACCGAGGCTTACAAGTTTTACCAACGTTCCAAGATTCTTCTACTTAGTTCTAGTCATGAAGGTTTTCCCTTAACCGTCTTAGAGTCATCGGCCAATGCCTGTCTTCCCTTCTGTAAAAATCTTAGCGAAATCACTGACTACTTTGACTATAATTCCTCACAAATTACCTATAACCTAGTTTCCGAAGCTCTGACTAAAATCAAGTACCTTCTAAAACACCCCACCTTATTAAAACAGCTGACTTCATACTATCAACAAAAAACCATTCGTCATCAAAAAATTGCTTTTCAAAAAACTATTAATTTTTTATCCCAATACCTATGAATTCTCAAACCCTTTTAATTGTCTTTCATGATATGAGACTTGGTGGTATTCAACGAAAAATCATCGATATTATTAACTATTATCAAGACCACTTTCCTCATACCAAAATTATTCTTTGTCTCCGGGAACGTCAGGGTATTTTTTTAAAACAAGTTCCTAAAAATGTAGAAATTATCAGTCCCAATTTTTATACCCGCCGTTTTAATATGACCTGGTTTACCCTCTGGTTAATTGGTCGCCTAAACAACATCAAACCTACTCAAATAATGTCTTTTATGGATCTTGGCTCAGTCCCCACTATCATCTCTCTTAAACTGCTTCCCTGGATAAAAACTCATCTGACCATTGGCGAAGATATTCTGACCTCAAAATATATTTATATCGAGTCCTTTCCCCCTCTGCGCCGTCTTCTTATCAAATGGCTTTATCCTCATGCCGACAATATTCTTGTCCAAACTCCTGTTCAAAAAAAGGATTTGGAAGATATGATTTATTCATCCCATCCTAATTCACAAATCATTACCTCTCCCAACTGGTTACCCCTGGCTTTTCCTCCCCCAAAAATTACCCCCCAAAATCAAAGGGATATTGACATTCTTTTTGTTGGTCGCCTTGATCACCAAAAAAACTTACCTTTATTTTTAGATATCGTTAGTCTAGTTAAAGTCCAATATCCAAAACTCAAAGTCTATTTTGTCGGTGATGGCGATCAAAAAAATAATCTTAAGAAAATTATTAATCGGCTCCATCTTCGTCAAAACGTCTTTATCCAAAAACCAACTCTGGACACCATTAGTTATTACTCCCGTTCCAAAATATTTTTACTTTCATCCAATTATGAAGGCTTTCCTTTAACCCTAATTGAAGCTATTAGTTGTGGTTGTTTCCCTGTAGTTAGAAATATCCCTGAATTATCACAATTTTTTACTACTAATCGTCAAAAAATTATTTACGATAATCCCAAGCAAGCTGCCAATATTATCAAAAACATTTTAGAAAAATCCCCCAACTCCGGATATCTCCAACCCTATCTGAACAAAATCTTAAAAAATCAGCAAAAGGATATTTCCGCGTATATTAAATATTTTTCCCCGGCCAAAGCTGTCCGCTAACTCGATACCAAATATATCTTTTTGTATCAAAGGCCAAAGAATTAGCCACATTACATGCACTATTACATTTTCTACACGCCCCAAATGGTAACTTTTTTCTAAAACTGATATTTTTTTTATCAAAATATATTTCCCCTACCGTTCTTTTTTCCTTCATAAAATTACCTATCGGTCTAACCGATAGACAATAATAAACATCTCCTAAACTATCAATTACAAAATCATCTTTTAAAAATGGACAAGGTGTAGTCCTATCCTTGTTATCACGATACATCGCTATCATATCCTCCCAATAATATTTCATTATTCCCCATCCCTTTTGTTCGTCCCGAATATTTTCCAACACCCCCAAAAAATCTTTTTTAATCTTTTCGTTAATATCCAAACTTTTTTTAGATTGATAATTGTTTAGGAATCCTTCTAAAAAACCAACTATTTGAAAATTACCTTTCATTTTATTTTTCTTCATCCACTCTTTCATTTCCTCAAAATGAGCTACATTTTGACGCAATAATAAACTCGATATCCCCAAACTAATTTCATATCTTTTAGAGATCTTATTAATCAGTCTCCAGGTTTCAAAAGCTTTTTCAAATGCTTTTTCCACCCGTCTCAGCTTCCCATGCACCTCTCCAACTCCATCAATGGAAATATTAACCGCCAATTTTATTTTTTTCTTTTGACAATACTCTGCTATCTTAATAACTTTCCCTTCTATTACCCTAGGCAAAAATCCGTTAGTATTTAACACTAAACGCCTTAATTTAGGCATCGATTCAATGAACAACTTTACCGTCTCTACCAGCTCTTGATATAAAAAGATTTCCCCTCCGGAAATTGTTAAATTTCTAATATCTCCAAAAATTTCATCCTCCATGACCTTTCGCCATTCTTTTAGACCCAATTCATTTTTAGGCTTCATTTGCCAGATATTACACATCACACACCGGGAATTACATTTATATGTCAAATTTACCATCAAACTCCTGGGTTTTAATTCACCAAACCTTGATCCCAAGTTATATCGTAATATCCCTGAGACCAGCTCCCCTATCTTTCTTCTTTTGCCGCTTTTTACTATCTTCATTTGTATGTAATATAATAACCTATGTTTAAACGGTTGATACAACGCCTTAAGATTCTCAGTCTTTTTGATATTTTCGTCTGCATTTCTATTGTCGCTTTTACTGTATTCATAGTCAAATTCTTTGGCCAAAAAACCGAATGGAAAACTGTCAAGATCGAAGTTATTAACCGTAGTTGGGCTGACAATTACAATCCCTATGGCTATCGGACCCCATTTTGGCTTAGTGAAAAATTAAAGATCGGCCAAAAAGAATACAACAAATCAGGAAAGCTTATTGCCGAGGTCCTAAATATCGAAAATTATGAGCGTGGCTCCGAAGAGGCCGAGGTTTATCTCACCGTCAAGCTTAAGACTAATCTTCAAAAGCGTCTTCATCAAAATTATTTCAAAGAAAAACCTCTCGATTTGGGTTCAGCTATAGAATTGTCCCTTGATCAAAATACCGTTTACGGTCAAGTTATTGATACTGATGCTCCGGTTAATGGTTATCCCCAGAAAAAATTTATTATCACTACCCGTGGTCGAGGCATTGATAAATATATTATCGATCACACCAAGATTGGTGATGTTATGAAAAACCGCTACAACAACACCACCGTTGCTACCATTTTGGATTTTCATACCGAAAAAACCACCGTCGCCTATGTTAACCAAATAAATAACAACAGCGGCGCTTTAGGATTTAAAATTAACGAAGATACTAAAGACCTCATTGTTAAATTTGAAATTACCACCGAACAAATCGATGGACGTTGGTATTTTGCTGGTCACCAACAAGTTAAAGTCGGTAACGGTATTTATTTTTATGGACAAAATATTAATCTCTTGTTGGGAATAGAAGATGTCCAAGAGTTATAAACTATTATTTTTTCTTAGTATCTTTTTTTGTTCGCTTCTACTAGCTATTAACGTCAAAACTTATATTCTTATCTTTCTTGTTGCCTTTGCAATTTTTTTCTTTTATTTTCGTTATTCCCTAATCGAATCTGTTTTTCTGATGTTCGTAATTTCTCTTCCCTTCGAAAAAAATCTCCGTGAGTGGACCTATGCCATCACCTCGCCACTGTTTTTGGACATTCCCGGCTCTGGATATACTTATTTTTTTGGCGTCAACCTCAAAATAGTTTTTGGACTATTCTTGTTTCTTCTTCTTTTAAAAAATAAAAATAAAATAAAAATCTCATTCCAGGAAGATTGGCCTTTATTATTTCTTTTCGCGATTGCCTGTCTTAATACTGGCTATAATTTTTCTGTCACTTCAATTCTGGGTTTGATCCGTTTTTGGCTTTCAACTTTAATCTATTTTTCCGCTAAAATATTTTTTAAATCCCGACCAAACTTGTATCCAATTTTTATTAGTGCTCTCTTTATTTTTTCAGTTTTTATTGGTCTAAACCAATTTGTTCACCAAAAACCCCTCGGAAAATTTATAGAACTAACTCCTGACTTTTCTTATGACACTGGCTACACCACCACCGACGGTAAAGTTCAATACCGCGTCGCCGGATATATTTCCCACCCGGTTTATTTTGGTAGTTTTATCTCTATTTTGTTTCCTATTTTTATCACCTACGCCCTCTTTAATATCAGTCTCCCCTTTGCCTTCCCGATTACTCTTTTAGGTATCGTCGTTATGCTTGGTACCAATAGTCGAAGTGTCTGGCTAACCATCCTTACAACTTTTATACTTCTCTATTCCCCCTTAAAAAATAAGTATCAAAATACCATTAAAAATTTCCCTTATAAAAAAATTTCTATCATTATTTTTATTTTACTTATCCTCACCACTACCATTACTCGTTTAGAATCAGTCACCAAACTTTTTACCCAAAATGGCAATGCCTCAATTCGGCTCGAACTAATTTGGCAAAGTCTTATCATCATCAGCCAACACCCTTTTGGAACCGGTCTCAACCAATTTACTCCCAACTTAATTTCTCAACCCGTCCCCAAAAGCCTATATGGCTTTATTGTCCCGGTTCATAATACCATCCTGATAATTACCTCCGAATTGGGAATTCTTGCCGGATCTTTGTTTATATTTTTTATAATAAAATCAATTTTTTTCAGAAAAGTTAATTTAACCTACAATTTCGTTACCTACGGAGCTATTATTGGTGCCATTACATTTCTGATTAGTAGTCAATTTCATCCACTCTTCAACCTTGATCCTACTTTTGATTTATTTATGTTAACCCTCGGTTACATTAACTCCCAATGCCAATACTCCAAGACTTAACCATCGCCATTATCACCTATAAACGGCCTCGGGCACTTCAGCAATGCCTAAATAGTATTAAGGCTCAAAAATATCAACCAAAAAAAATTATTGTTATCGACAGTCTCAAGCAGCACACCTTTGTTCCCGAATCACGTAATTTAGCCTTAAAACAATGTCGTACTAAATATTTTGCTTTTGTTGACGATGATTGTGTTCTTGACCAAAATTGGACTATCTCAGCCTACAAATTTATTTCCTCCCGTCCCGAACTGGCTTTTGTCGTCGGTAAAACCCTCCTACTAAATCAAAATCAATATTTAGCTAAAATATCATTTCGTCATTATTCTGATTGGTTTAATCTTAACCACCCCCTTGATACCAAAAATGTTATTTTCAATTTTCAAAAAATTAGAAAATTGAAATTTGATCCTCAATTTAAAATGTTTGAAGACGTTGATTTCAATCAACAGCTAATACATTCCGGTCTTATCGGTGATTACAACCCCAAAATGATCGTTCACCACCCCGAAATATCCAATCTTTTTAAATTGATTAAAAAAAATTATTATCGCGGTCAATATAAAGCAAAAATTACCAGAAAATGGGGTAATATTGATGATTTTTGCCCGTCAATTCCTTCCTTTGAACACCCTCTTAGTTTTATCCTGAAAATCGCTTTTAACCTTGGTTACCTAAAAAATCCCCCTCGTCCCATTACTATTGTTAACCATCAAGATTTAGGGGCTAACGGAGAACGACTTCAAGCTTTTTACAACTTTCTTAGGCATCGTCATTATTTTGTTCAAACCCTAAACTCTCAATTTGAATTTGAAAAGGTAACTGCCTCAAAAAAATACCTCATAATTTACGGCTACCCCCTACTAAAATACAAAATACTAAAATTTTTTCATGACCGTCTCAAACTCGATCAAAGCTCCAAAATTATTCTTCAAGCACTTCGTTTGAGAGGAAATATTATTCACCGTCTTTTAACTAAAAATAAAAGTTCCTTGGCTATTCTTCAATACCCCGAGGATATGCTAACCGTATTAAAAAAAAGAAATTATCAAACTTTGTATGACTCCCCTACAATTTATTTTCGGGAATTGGAGCTAAGTCAACTCTATTCCCAAACTACTATTTCTGTTATTAGAAATTTGGAAACACAAGTCTATAAAAATTCTGATTTTGTTTCCTTTCATTGGTATAGCTTTTTTGAACTCGCCAAAAAATATCATCTAAAAATAAACCATCCGCTTGTCCTTAACTGGGGTTGTTCTTCTCCACCACAAATGTCAAAAAATCATAAATTGTCTCCCCAAAAAATTATCCACCTTGGTAAACTAAACTCCTATTGGGTAAACCCAAAACTACTCCAACATCTCTCTCAGACAGCCAATGTCGACATTTATAGTTACGAAAATCCGGATCCACAAATGTACCCTAACTTAAAAAATTTCCAGGGGTATTTATCCTCACTTCAGCAACTTTATCAATATCAATTCGGACTTATAACTCTTAGTCAGGATGATTTAAGATCTCATGGTTTCTCAGCTAAATATCCACTATATCTTAGTTTTGGACTTCCGGTCTTTTGTCCCGAATGGCGTCAGGATAATTTCTTTAAAGAAGCCACCATTTATTACAATGAAAAAAACTTTGAAAAGCAATTAAAAAAATATTCTCTAAAAGAAAACTGGCTAAAAAAACACCACGCTGCTCTCAAAATATCCCAATATTTAAACTGGGATACAACTTTGATACCATTATTAGATATAATTAAAACTCTCAGTAAATAGTTTATGAATCTTAAACGAAAAATAAAATCTTTAGAAATAAATTTATCTACCTGGTGGCAGGACATTCTTATTCAGGCTTCGCTCAACTCTGACAAACCGCTTAACAAGCCTACCTCCATTATTTTTAATTTAACTCCAAATTGTGTTCTCAAATGCCGTCAATGCGATATTTGGAGAAATCCTCCGGAAAAACATCTTACCTTATCAGAAGGTAAAATTATCATCGACCGTCTTCATGAATGGTTAGGTAGTGCTTATATATTTTTCACCGGTGGTGAACCATTAATGAACAAGGACCTCCCGAAAATAATTGGTTATGCCTACAGCAAGGGTATTATTTCCCATATCAACAGCAATGCCACACTCTTAGATAAAGCTATGGCTAAAAAATTGACTGACAATCATCTCTTTGCTATCTCCATTTCCATTGATGGTGCTACCCCCAAAACCCATGATTATCTCCGGGGTGTTCCCGGTACTTTTGACAGAGCCATCAAGGGTATTGAATATCTTCAAAGCTTTCCCAATCCACCTAGTATTTATATCAATACCGTCATTATGAAAAATAATGTTCGTGAATTATCAAAACTCGTTGCTTTAGCTAAAAAACACCATACCAATGGCATATCCTTTCAATGTCTACTTCCAAATCT
>CAZKWZ010000005.1:9598-31342 GCA_964556795.1 uncultured Gammaproteobacteria bacterium
TAGCTAAAAAACACCATACCAATGGCATATCCTTTCAATGTCTACTTCCAAATCTTGGAAAACTAAGCACTCAAAAAACCCTTAAAAATAATCCTCTTTGGCCAGACAAGACTGTTGTCAGCACCGCTCTTAAAAAAATTATTAAAGAAGGTGAAAGCAACCCCATAATTTTAAGCACTAAACAAGATCTTAAAAATGACATCAAATACTATAGAAATCCCAATATCACCAATCATGGTGTCTGTGCTGCCGGTATCAACAACTTTATTATTGATCACAAAGGAGAAGTTCATCTTTGTTTCAACTTCCCTACTATTGGCAACATCATTCAGGAAAAAGCCCAAGACATTTGGTGGGGTAAAAAAGCTCAATCACAACGAAAATTAATTAGGTCTTGCCAAAAAAATTGTAAAATTATTGTCTGTAACAAGGCTGATACTCGAAGAAAAAAGACAGCTGCCTCTAATTTTTTTGAATAATACCCACCCCTGGATCCTCTAAAATTTCTATTACCCGATACTTTTTACTCTTCTTAATTTCATCCCAAAATTTTCTGGTTCCATATACATTACCATCTTTATCAGGACTACCGATATCATGTATCGCTAAAAAACCACCCTTTTTCACCCTTGGCCAAAACAACTTAAAATCCAATTTTACCCCTTCGTACGAATGATCCCCGTCAATATGAACATATGTATATTTTTTACTTTTATT
The DNA here is from genome assembly GCA_964556795.1 of uncultured Gammaproteobacteria bacterium. Classification (GTDB taxonomy): domain Bacteria; phylum Patescibacteriota; class Microgenomatia; order UBA12405; family UBA12405; genus UBA12158. The sequence continues at coordinate 10,316 of CAZKWZ010000005.1, forward strand.
TTTATCCGCATATTCCTGGGTTTTCATTACCTTCAAACTAATGTTTTTTTCCAGGGAAAACTTACCAAAATATTTATTGGGATTACACTTCTTCCAAAAGCCAACCCCTCCCCAATGTTCCCCGGCTACCTTGTCATAATCATTCATATCAAACCCAGCATCCACAAAATCTACTATTCCCCCATTACCATTATCACGACAAGCCAATGCACACACCGCTGGGATAAATCCCCACTTACTCCCCACACACAATACTCTTTTAGGATTCAGCAACCTAATCAAAGAATAATGTATCCATCCATATCCTAAACCACCCCGACTTTCGTCCACATGGTGCCAATTATCACCTTTCGCAAAATACTTGATAAATCGCGAAATCTCTCGCTTATTCAACAAACTACTATTTATATCCCACCCAAACATTAAACTCAATTATAATACATTAGTTACATGAAATTACCATTCTTTTCTCCTAAAACCAAAGTCATTGATTTTTCCTTTTTTCCTTCTATCAAAAAAAATCAATCAAAAATTTCTCATATATTAAAAAATAATCCTAACCATCCGGTCTTTATAACAGATACTTCTATCATCAAAAAAAGATTAAATGAAATTGGTCAAAGAGCTAAAATTGCCTATTCCTTTAAAACCAACTACGACGTTGCCCAAAAAATTACTTTTCCGCTAGCCGAGGTTGTCTCCCCCTTTGAACTAAATTTAGCCCTAAAACATCATCAATACCCTTACACTTCAATAATATTTAATGGCCCAAACAAAGGTCGGCTTGACTCTCTGCTCTCTCAACCTCTAACCATCAACATCGATAATTTTTCCGAACTAAATCAATTAATCTCCTATCCTAAAAAAATTAAATCCCAAATTGGTCTTCGTTTAAATTCTTCACTCCACCCCAGTCGCTTTGGTTTCAATATAGAATCCGGTGAAGCCAAACAAGCACTAACCTTGCTCCAGGAGCACCATCTAACCATTCAGGGTTTCCATTTTCACATCGGTAGCGATATTCAATCGAGTGAAATATATCAAAAATGTTCCATGGCCCTAAAAAATTTTGTTAATCAAAATATTTATCTCAAAGATAATCTAAAATATATTGATTTTGGGGGCGGATACCCGTCCCACGGTCTAATCTCCGGCTCTAAAATTCAATCTTTTCCCGATATTGAGGAATACTTAAAATATATTTATTCTCCCCTCCAACCTTTTCTTCGCCAAAACACCTCGCTTATTTTAGAACCAGGTCGTTTTCTAGTCGATGATTCTACTCTTCTTATTTCTCATCTAGTTAATATCAAGTTTATCAATGACACCCAAATACTAACCCTAGATTCAAGTATCAATATGCTCCCCTCTGTTTGGTATCGTCAACAAATCATCAAATGTTTCGACCAAAAATTATCAGAAAAAACCTCCGTTAACTTGCTCGATACTAAAATTTTTGGTTCTACTTGCCAGGAAAGTGATCTTCTCTTTCAGGGCCAATTGCCACCCCTCAAAACCACTGACTATGTAGTTTTTTATTGCGTTGGGGCCTACAACCAAAGCCAATCTGCCAATTTTATTTTTGAAAGACCAGCCTCATTTTTTATCTAAAAAATTATTTTAAATTCTTTCGATACTCTTCTATTACCTCGGTCCCCCCATCAGCCACCATCTTTCCTTCTTTTAACCAAAGTACTCTGGAACAATTTAACTTTATATATTCTAACCAATGACTGACTACCAAAATAGTCTTTTTTTGTCTAAAAAATTCATCTATTTTTTTAGTACTCTTCTTTTGAAAATTTTCATCACCGGCTGATATTCCTTCATCAAGAATTAATATATCCGGGTTAGTTGATACTGCAATTGAAAAACCCAACCTCAATTTCATTCCGGTTGAATAGGTATACATCGGAGAGTTAATAAAACTGCCAATATCAGCAAATTGAATAATATCATTATACTTGGACCGTACTTCCTCGCGTCCCATTCCCAAAAGTAAAGCATTTAAATAAATATTCTCTTCACCGGTTAACTCGGGATGAAAACCAGCATTCAAGTCTATCAAAGACACCAACTTTCCCCTAGTTTCTACCCGTCCACCACTTGGCTGAGTTATTCCGGAAATTATCTTCAAAAGAGTTGTTTTACCAGAACCATTTGAGCCTAAAAGTCCTAATCTTTCACCTTTTTTTATTTCTAAATCTATCCCTTTAAGCGAATAAAATTTCTCGTCATATTGACCACCTCCAAAACCCTTTTCTATCAAAGTAGGTTTAGAATGATGAAGTCGATATATTTTGGTTACCCCTTTTAATTTTATTGCTAGATTTTTTTCCATATTATTTAAAGCCAATCATCAAAATAAGGGCTCTCTTTTCTAAACACCATCACCCCTAATAAAAATATTAACAGGCTTATCACTACTGACACCCCTACAAAACGCCAATCAACCGCACTCCCAAAAATATTCCACCTTAAAACTTCCATCAATGCCGACATTGGATTGAGTCTTACTATCCGTTCCATCCACACTGGCAATAAATCCAAAGAATACACCACCGGTGTTGCATAAAACCACAGTGGAATCAAAGCATTAACCCCAAAATTAATATCCCGCCACTTAACATTTAAACTCGAAAACAAAAGGGAAAATCCAACCGTCAACATAACTATCCAAAGTATCGTCAAAGGCAGAAAAATCCACCCCCACCAATTCACACTATTTCCAAATAAGGCCACCCAAAGCAAAAACATCACCATCGATATCAAGTAATGAAATAGGTTTGAAAACACAATTGATAAAACTATTGCCTCTCTTGGAAATTTTGCTTTTTGAATTAAATTTCTTTCATTAATATACATTTGAGTATTTTTGGTGATGGTATATGAAAAAAAGTTCCAAGTTAACAAACCTGGAAATAAAAACTCAAAGTAATTAATAATCTTAACTTGTACAAAAAATTGAAAAATGTAACCTATCACCATCATTTGCAGCAATGGGTTTAAAAATATCCACAAAAAACCAAAAATAGCCTTTTTATATCTTGCCTTTATTTCCTTTTCCGTCATCGTCAAAACAAATTCCCACCATCTTTTTTGTCTTTTTTTCCCCAAAAACATACTCAATTATATCTTAAATGTAAAGTGAGCATTGGCATCATTTTCAAACTTGTTACTTACTACAGAAAATGTTGATACTTCCACCTCATTTGTCTTTGGATATACGGAATATATCCTCAATTTGCCATTTCCACCATTATCCCCACCCTGATAGTCCTGAATCACCTGCATAACTTCATTGCCACAAATATTTTTTGAAACTCTTCTTGCTTCACCGGTAGCATTGTGAAAATGACCCGATACCACCAAAAAAATATTACAATTTTTGCTTACCAGCTTATCCCATATCTCCTGACCGGAATTTCCTCCTTTCCTAAAATGTGGCTCTTCACTTCTTTTAGCATCATTATCCTGAATATAGGCATGGGTAGTAAGTATCACCCTTTTCCCACTATTTTCACTCAATACTCTATTTGCCCAGGACAAATCTTCATCGGTTGGATCAACTTCCAAACTTAAAAACAACCATTCCTCACCGTTTAACATTTTTACTATTTCATAATTATTCCGATTTCCGTTATACCCACCGCCATACCATCCATATCTCAAGTATTTCTCGTTCCCAAAATAAGAGTTAAATTTTGTATAACCTGTCTTTGGATTATCTACCTCATCTCCATCATGATTTCCCGGTAATACTGCATACGGCACCACCCCGTCTAGCTTTCCCATGCATCTAGATGCCAAACTCCACTCATTTTCCACCAAAGCACCACTTTGAACTATATCGCCGACATGTGTCACAAAAGCAATCCTAAATTTATCCCTATTATCTACAATCCACTCAGTCTGTTTACAAAAATTATCAGAATTTGAAAATGAATACCTTTGGGTATCAGGTAGTACTACTATCGAAAAAAAATCTTTTTTTAAGTCTTGCTTTATTCCAAACCAATAGACAACTTCTAAAAAAACTATCAATAAAGTCAAAAACCAGATAATACCTTTTTTCATAAAGTTACTATATTAATTGGTTTACCCGACAAACAAACCATAAGATTTTTAATCACCATTTTTACCATCATCTCCTTGGCCTCCTTTGTATTGTATCCGCTATGGCGGGTTATCAATATATTTTCATATCTCAAATATGGGTCATCAATACTAAAATTGTTATCCACTATTGCATCAAGACCGTATGCCCCAATTCTGCCTTTTTGAATACCCTCAATTACCGCCATCTTGTTAACAATTTTTTCTCTAGATGTATTGACCATTATCACTCCATTTTTCATTTTATTAATTTCTTTTTCTCCTAAAAAATTTTCTGTCTCTCTATTTAGGGGTAAATTAATTGAAATAATATCCGATTTTTTTAGCAGTTTATCCAAACTCACAATTTGATCAATACCTCTTACTTTCCGTCCGCTTTTATTCAGTCCTATCGTTTTAGCTCCAAAAGCTTTCCCCATAATTGCCACTCTTTTTCCAATTTCACCTGTTCCGATAATGCCCAATATCTTTCCCCTAATTTCAAACCCCTCCAAATTATATTTTTTTTCCTCTTTCTGATCTGTTAGTGACTTACGAGCCAAAAATAGCTTTCTTGACAATGTCAAAATCATCGCCCAAGTATATTCCGCCACTGCTTGAGCGTTTACCCCAGGACAATTACACACCCCAACTCCATGTTCCCTGGCACTTTTTATATCCACTCCGTCAAAACCAACCGACATCATAATCAGATACTTTAACTTAGGTAATGCTTCAAAAAACACTTCAGAAATTTTTTGGATTGAGTTTGGAGTCAATAGTACTATCTCTGCATCACCAATCATTTTTACTACCTTCTCCTCAGTCTCACCTTTAGCCTCTATAAAGAACAGCTCCCCCATTTCTTCTTTTTGAAATTTTTCTTCTAATTGTAGATTAGGATTTGCTGACAAATAATATATTTTCATCCGGATATGTCCTTTATACTTTTAACCATATATTCCAAATCTTTTTTACTCAAATTTTGGTGAATTGGTAACGATAGTACTTCTTTAACTGCTGTCTTTACCACAAAATATTTATCCTTACTATTGGATATATTTAAATGTTCATATTCAAATAAGGCTTTTGGATATACCACCTCCGACTCAATCCCATATTTATCAATCAACACTTTCTGAAATTCTTCTCTAGTTATACAAAAATCTTTAGTTACCCTTATCACAAAACGGTTAAAAACCGGCTTGGTCCCCAAAACCATTGTTGGTACTTTTATTCCCTTTATTTTCTTTAGTTTATCTATCAAGAATTTGGCGTTTTCAATTCTTCTTTCATTAATTTTTTTTAATTTTTTTATTTGGACTAATAACACTGCCGCCTGCATTTCCGTAGGCCTGAAATTATACCCAAAAGACAAAATATTGTATTTCTCTCCCCGTTTTTGACCATGATTAATTAAAGAATTTACTTTTTGAATGACTTCGTCTCTATTTGATAAAACTAGTCCACCCTCTCCACACATAATATTTTTTGAAGAAAAAAACGACAACACCACCACATCTGCCCATTTTGTCAACATTTTTCCTTTATACTCCGCTCCAGCCGCTTGACAGGAGTCAGCTACTATTGGAATTCTATGTTTCTTGGCAATTTTAAAAATTGCTTCATAATCAGCCGGCCTACCATACAAATCTACTGTCAAAATAGCCTTAGTCCTTTTATTAATCTTAGCTTCAATTAGTTTAGGATCGATGTTAAAAGTATCCGCATCGATATCTACAAATACTGGCTTTGCCCCACACATCAAAATACTATTTGCCGTTGCTACAAAACTCAACGAAGTTGTAATTACTTCATCCCCCTGTGACACCCCCAAAGCCATTAAACTAGCCTGTAAAGCCGCCGTCCCATTGCACACCAAAACAGAGGCTTCTGCGCCAAAATACTTGGCTGCTGTTTTTTCAAATTCAATTGTTTTGTCCCCCCTTTCCAAATGTTTGCTTAACAATACTGCCTCTACTGCCTTTATTTCCTCTTTACCAATACTTGGGCCATTTAATTTAATCATTTTTTTGCCAGTAAAAACCATAAATTGAATCTTTTGAAGAACTAGCCATATTAAAAATTGACTCCACTATATTCTTCCCTTTCTCTAATTTCAAATAGGCCTCAACTAATCCCCCCACCTCTTTATCCTGTTTTTCGTATAAATCTAACAACCAATAAAAATATGTTAATCTTGGCAAATCTACTCCTTTTATTTCAAAACTTTCATTTTCAATTTTCAGATCAACTGCCAACTCTCTTATCTCCCCTATTAAATTTCCCATTTTTCCCTCACCTATTATCGCCATCCCTGGTTTACTCAAGACTCTGTTAATCTCCATCAACGCCTCTTTTCTCTTTTTAACATAACGCAAAACACCATAAGCCACCACCAAATCTACATCCTTAATCTCACTTGGAATCTCATCTATACTCCCTACTACTGGTTTTCTAAGAATATCTAACCTATGTTTTTGCTTTAATCTCTCAATTACCTTTTTGTTTATATCCACCTCATATAAAATACTTTTTGGCCATTTGGCTCTTAGCTCACTTCCCATCCTACCGCTACCAGGACCTAAAACTAATATCTTTCTCACCTCTGTGTCCTGTATTTTATCAATAGCAAAATTCTTTACTTCCTTAGCACTCTTTAACTCACATTCTAAACAGTCCAAAATATCACTTCTTGAAAATATCCCATTGGCTACCAAAAATTGATTATTACGTGTAATATCCCCAAATCTTCCCTTATACAAATCTTCAATTTTTTTTAATAATTCGGCTTCCATAAATCAATGATAATCCTTAATCATTACTTTTATTTTTTTACCCCTAAAGGATGTTATCTTATTCCATTTACCCACAATCCTGGCTTTCATCTTTTTATAAGCCGTCTCCTTTTCACCCTTATATACTGTCGTGTCTTCCACTCCGGCTTTTTTAAATTGTTCCTTTCTAAAATAACAGGTGGCACATTCACCACAATGAAACTTCTTTCCTTTCAAACAAGTGTAAGTCTTCTCAATTGGTATTTTTTGTTCAACTGACCATCTGATTAAATCTGATTTTTCTAACATAAAATTTGTCTCTTTTTCAAAACAGGTACTAACCACCTGCCAGGAATAATCGCCCGTAAATGCACATAGCGACAAAGTCGCCGCCCGAAGAGCGGTTAAAGTTTGACTGGCATTCATTACCCCATCGGTTGGCAAAACACTACAAAATATAGTTCTTATCCTTTGATTAGTTGTCCAGTCAAACAATAAAGCCGCTAACGCTGCCGGATATGGAAAAAAGGCTGGAAATAAATAATTTCTAGTCAATAAAACACTATCACTTTTAATATCAAAATTTTTTTTCAAAATTTCCGGATGAACTAACTTGTTTAAATCACCCCTCATCACTTTCGAAATCTCAGGTGTCGATGATGGAAAAGTAATATCAAAGGGTTTTACAAAATATTTTTTGTATTTTTTAGAAAATAGTTCTGAAAAATACTTAATCGCCTTTTCCTCCTCGTGATGTCTTTTTTGCCCGGTTATAACACAAACCGGATGAACTACTAATCTATATTTCTGCATCAAAATTGCCCAGCAAGAAACAGAATCAATCCCTCCTGAAAGTAAATGGATTACATGGGAACCGGGTTTGGGCATTTTAAATACCCGACCTCTTTTTTTTATCAACAACTCTTCAATAGACCTTATAGTTTCTACATCTTCATTTTTTCTTTCACCTAGGATTTTCCAAAAATCAACTGTTCTTTCTTTATCTTTTACCATACTTCTCCAATTTCAAAATTCTATCATATTGGCAAGCTAACACTGTATACTTAATAACAGTGAAACATACTCGACGTCTAAGTCAAACCATTATTCTTCTTATCATTCTTCCGGTTTTAATTTTTGCTGTTAAGACCATTTTGGACCTTCGTCGCTCCGCAGCTGGCACCCCTGCCAATATTTCCATTGACACCAAAAGTATCTCTTCAAACATTTCTCCTTCTTTGTGGCGAAATATTTCCCAAGGCGGTGAAGAGCCCCTTGACATGATAAAACCCGTTGCCAGTCAACTTAAAGCTCTAAAACCAGAACTAATTCGCATTGATCACCTCTTTGACTATTATCATGTCGATCAGGGTAACAACCAATATAATTTTACCCAGCTTGATTCCGCCGTAGATAGTATTCTTCTCACTGGCGCCACCCCCATGTTATCCCTCTCCTATACCCCGGATTCCAAAGAACCAAACGATTGGAATCAATGGTCTAAATTAATCAGCGCCACTGTTCACCACTATTCTGTAGAAAAAAATATCTCCGGAATTTATTATGAAGTTTGGAATGAACCAGATCTTTTTGGCGGTTGGCATTACGCCAAAAATCCTAATTACTCCACTTTATACGCCGTCACTTCCAAAGCTGTCGTTGCTGGTGCTGGAAATTCTAAATACAAAGTCGGTGGACCGGCTATTACTGCTTACTACAGCAATTGGATCAAGGCTCTTTTTAAGACCGCCTCCAGCAATAACTTACCACTCGACTTTATCTCCTGGCATAAATACTCGCTTAACATAGGTGATTATCTCCGAGACTTTGATAGTCTAAATCAAATTCTTTCTGACTATCCTCAATATTTTAATATTGAACGTCTTATTACCGAAGTTGGACCAAACTCCGATCCAGACCCCAAATATGACACCTATCACAGCGGCATCCATCTCATATCACTTTCTACCCAATTATACGGTAAAATACATCGTATCTTTACCTTTGAGGCTGTAGATGGACCTTCTCCGCGTTCTGACAAATCAACTGGCTGGGGAATCATTTCTCATGATCAAAAACCCAAACCTCGCTTTTACGCTCTCCAATTTTTAAATCAACTTTCAGGAAAACAGCTCAGCTCTTCCGGTGATGGTACCTGGGTTACTTCCCTCTCCTCAAAAAATGGTTCTACCTTTCAAACTCTAGTCGTAAACTATGATCCTCAGAATTCTCATGTCGAAACTGTTCCTATTTCCTATCAAAATTTAACCCCGGGATCATATCAACTTAAAAGTACTAAATACCTAGGAAAAACCACCAAAAAAACTTTTTCTTTAACTAATTCCAGCTATACTGAAAATCTCTATATGGAACCAAACACTGCCTATTTCTTAGAACTGCAAATGCTACAATAACTCATGGTCAAACTATGCCAAACATTCGGCCACTTTTTTAAAATCTATTCTCAATTTTTCCTAAAATTAATCACCTTCATTGGCTGTTTTTTTATTTACTTTGTTGGTATTTTTCTTGGCAACTTTTTCTATAAATTTTCACCAAAAACCTCAGCTCAAAAATGGCAAAAAATTTCTAAAAATTCATCACTAGAGGTTATGTACTAATGATTATTCTCGGAATATCTTGCTTTTATCATGATTCTGCCGCTTCAATACTCAAAGACGGTAAAATTATTGCTGCCGCCCAAGAAGAACGCTTTACCCGTATCAAACACGATAACACCTTTCCTTACCGATCGATTGAATTTTGTTTAAATTCACTTGGTATTTCCATCAATGAAGTTGATTATGTAGTTTTTTATGAAAAGCCCATTCTCAAATTCATCAGAATTTTAGAACAACACATCACCCACTTTCCTAAAAGTATCAAAATTTTCTTTAAAACTTTTCCTGGATGGTTGCTCCAAAAACTTCGTATACGGGAAATTTTAAAGTCCGAACTTCATTATCATGGAAAAATATTTTTTATTCCCCACCACCTCTCTCATGCCGCAGCTTCTTATTTTACTTCTCCTTTCAATGATGCTGCTATTCTGACTCTGGATGGTGTTGGTGAATGGGCTACAACTACTTTTGGCTATGCCAAAAATCATAAAATTGTTTTAGAAAGACAAATAAATTTTCCCCACTCACTTGGTTTATTTTATAGCACCCTAACCGCCTACCTAGGATTCATTGTTAACAATGATGAATACAAAGTTATGGGACTTTCCGCCTATGGTAAAAATCCTCGAGAATATTACCCCCAAATAAAATCACTTATCAAACTAAACCCCGACGGTAGCTATCAACTAAACACCAAATACTTTTCCTTTGAATTTCAAGAAAAAATGTTTAATCAAAAATTGTGTAAATTACTGGGCGGACCTGCCCGAACCATTGACTCCAAAATGAATTCCCGTTACGAAAATATTGCCGCTGCCACTCAACAGGTATTTGAGGAAACTCTATTTTTTATGTTAAAAAAACTTTATCAAAAACACCCTTCAAAAAATCTTATCTTATCCGGAGGTTCAGCGTTAAATTCCCTTGCTAACGGTAAAATTTTAAAAAATACTCCATTTAAAAACCTCTATATCACCCCTGATCCTGGTGATGGTGGTGCCTCCCTAGGTGCCGCCCTTTACCTCCATCATCACCTCACTAAAACTCCACCTCAATTACTTCCCTCCCCCTATTTAGGACCAGAATTTACTCCGTGGCAAATTAAAAAAATAATCCAAAAATTTAGATTAAGGTCCACCTACATCTCTAATGTTAAAAAATTTAATGACACATTATCAAATCTCTTAATCAAACAAAAAGTTATTGGATTTTTTCAAGACCGAATGGAATGGGGTCCTAGAGCCTTAGGTAATCGTAGTATTTTAGCCGCCGCTACCAGCCGGGATATGCAGGATATCATCAATGCCAAAGTCAAACACCGGGAAATGTTTCGTCCCTTTGCTCCTGTCATTCTCAGAGAAAAGGTTAACGAGTATTTTATTACCGATAATAACCTCTCTCTCTCAACCGATTACATGCTCATGGTTTATCCATTCAAAAAGTCAGTTATATCCAAAGTCCCGGCAGTTGTTCATGTTGACGGCACCGGTCGACTGCAAACCATAGACAAAACTTCCAATCCCAAATATTACCAACTTATCAATACTTATTATCAAAAAACCGGTATTCCTCTAATCTTAAACACCTCATTCAACGTCAAAGGTGAACCTATTGTTTGTACCCCAGAAGATGCTATAAAATGTTTTTTAAATACTGAAATTGATTATTTAGTAATTGGCAATTATCTGATTAAAAAATAATATGTGGAAAGAAATATTTCAATACATACTTAAAAACAAAAAATGGTGGCTTATTCCCCCGGTAATTATTCTGGTCGCATTTGGTATCATGATAATTTTTTCTCAAACATCACCTATATCGTCTTTTATCTATATGCTCTTCTAACCGTCTGTGAATAAAAAAAACTCTAAAATTATCAGCCTCATCATTTTTTCCCTCCTTATCTCGTTCTTAACCTATAAAATCTGCTATTTTATTGCTGAAAAATATTTTTTTGATAAGTTTTTTTATCAAAAAAATACAAACTATGGTTATTGGATACCAAATAAAAAACTAAGTTATCAGGACTTTGGTGATCGAGCCAAAGACCTCCTGGCACTTGATAATAAAAATTTAAAAGCCGATCCTTATAAATACAACATCGTTGTCTTTGGTGATTCACACCTTTGGGGACAGGGTATAAAAAATGAACAAAGGTTTGCTAAATTACTCGAAGATAAATTAAATAAATTCTTCCCCACCAAGGTATATTCCTTTGGTAAACCCGGTAACGACATCATCGACTACCGCAATTTTCTAGTTAAGACTCAGTACTATTTCACTGCCAATCTCTATATTGTCCTCCCGGTAGACAACGATGCCCTCATTAATAGTAACCACGACGACTCCACTATCCTATCAAATTGCCAAAAAGAATTTCCTAAACTCAACCCTATTTTTACCCCCAAAGATTATGAAAAAGTCAGTAACCAAACCAGTTATTTAGAAGAACAAATTTCCTTATCTTGGCAAAATCAGATGAATGTTTGTGTTGTTGATAAAAGCCTCCAATTTTTCCCCGTCAATAAAACTATTTTCCTAATAGATAAAAATTATAATCGTGACAATCCACATCTAAAAATCTACCAACAGCTAATTTTCCAAAATGGACAATATCAAATTTCAACCGAAGTGGGAAAATTCATGAATAAATACAGAAACAATTTTAATAAAAAAGTCTATTCCAATTTTCAGGTAAGTCATCTCGATCCCCACCCCAATGCTCTTGCTAACCAAATGTACGCCGATATCCTTTTTGATGAAATTATCACCAACTCCAAATGGGGTTTTGTAGAGTAATTTCTTAAGCAAAAAGTCTTACAATATCACCGATGGTCACCAATAAAATTAGTCCCAACAAGACCATCATCCCAATATTGTTAACCACTACTTCAAATTTCTCATTTGCCCTCTTTCTAGTAATTAATTCGTACAATACAAAAACTATTCTGCCCCCATCCAAAGCTGGAAATGGTAATACATTAACCACCGCTAAATTCACTGAAACCACACCAAAGAAATGTACCATAGCCAAAAATCCCTGGTTATTCCTAATACTGCTAGTGGCTTTATACATTCCAATTGGACCGGTTACATCCTTTGGAACCTGACCGGTAAATAAACCAGCCACCATCTGATATACTCCACCACCAATTATTTTCCCCCAATAATACGCCTCTTTAAATCCTGCACCTATGCCTTTATAAAACTCATACCATTTAATCTTTTGCATTTCTGTATTGCTGACCACCACCCCCATCGCTCCCTCACCCTCCGGAACCTTTTCTCTAACTTGCACCTCCAATGACAAGGCTTCTGGACTCCCTTTTCTTTCTACTGTTAACCCTACCTTCTTACCCTTATATTTTGCCACTTCTTCAGTCAACTCAGAACCCTTACTTATTTTTCGTACTCCTACATTCGTCACTACATCATCTACCTTCAACCCCGCTTCTTGAGCCGGACTTTTATTTGCCACCCCAATAATTGTGACTCTATTTGTTTCCACTGGTATTCCCAAAACCGAATATACAATAGCAAAAATTACCACCGCCAAAACCAAATTCATCATTACCCCACCCAAAACTATCAAGGCTTTTTGCCACGGATTTTTAGCCAAAAATGAGTCTTTACTTTTTTCAACTCCCTTCTCGGTTACATCCTCACCAAACAATTTACAAAAACCCCCTATTGGTAACCAATTCAAGCTCCAAACTGTACCCCATTTCTTTTTTCCGACAATTTTTGGTGGCAAACCCAAACCAAATTCTTCTACCCTAACTCCGGTTATTTTGGCTGCAAAAAAATGTCCAAACTCATGAACTAATACTAAAACCGAAAGGGCAACAATAAAAATTAAAATATCCATAACTATGCCCTAATTTCCCCTTCTTTCTTTTTTGAAATTTCTTCGAGTTTGGCCATAAATTGATCAGTTACTTTCTGTAACTCAGTTTCATCACGTTTAAACTCATCCTCAGATACTGTCTTTTCATTTTTAGCATCCATCAATTTTTTTCTAAAATCAGCTCTAGCATCCCGTATCATCCCTCTGGCTCCCTCTAATTTTCTCCCAAGAAGCTTAACATAGTCCTCCCTCTGTTCTACTGTCAACATCGGCAAGCTCAATCTAATTAAATTACCATCAACTGCTGGCATCATTCCAATATTAGCTGCTTGAATTCCATTGTTAATTTCCCGAATGATTGTTTGATCCCAGGGTTCAAAAGTAATACTTCTGACATCAGGAACACTAATCGATCCCAATTCCTGCAATCGCATTTTCTGACCACCGTATACCTCCACCATTACATTCTCAATTAAACCTGGACTGGCTCGACCGGTTCGAATTGAAGCAATGTCATTTATAAAAATATCAACAATTTTACCCATTCGGGTACTTACATCAGAGAAATTTATCATTTCTTTATTTTATCAGATTTATATCTCTTCTCTACCTTGTCTATTGTTGACAACACCATATCTCCATCAACCCCAATCGTATCAAAATACCATTGTAAAGCTGAATATCTTGGCCTATTTTCCTTCTTTACAATTTCAAAAGCAGCTTCTCTTGTTAACAAACCTTCTCTAATCTGGTTACTTCTAAATGAATCATTTTCTGTAAATCCCTGAATCTGACCATACAAATAATTATAGAAAGCCGGTGAGCCATCATCAATTCTCCAGGTTATTCCAGTCTCCCCGTCATCCTCCCAGGCATATTCCTCAAACAACACTTTTAGTATCTTTTTTTCCTCCCATTCTATGTAATGCCATAGATATATATAGTTATGTGGTACCACATAGGTTACAAAATAACCCAACATACTACTCAACAGCGACGAATTTAAATAGTAAGGATTCAGTAGAAATTGTTTTAAATAATATCCCAATAATCTTAATTTATCTGCTACTGAGTAATTATGAATTACTCCACCCGGATCGGCATTTTTTACTCCACAATACCCTGCCTTAAATTCCTCTCTTTCCAATTCATTTCCTCGGCAAAAAAACACCAAGTCTACCCCCAATTCCTTTCTAATCTTGTCAACATAATACTCAGTTACTTTGTCAGCCTGCATCAATAGAGGTACCATCCCCAAATCCGGTTTCCTAAGCCAGGCCAATAAATTTTTCTTTATATCTTGTCTTACTTTAATTAAATCAGCCGAAACAATTATTTGTTCAACTCCCAGCTTTCCGAGCAACCTTGCCTGATTTCTTCTACCAATATTTGAGATCATTCCCCAATCAAAAGTTACCGCCACCGGGTGCATCCCCAGCTCTTTTACCAAATAATGAAGACCGTAAGCACTATCCCTACCTCCACTAAAAGCAATAATACAATCAATCTTTTTATCCTTATTTCTGTATTTACTTACCAATGTCTCCAAGTTCCCCTTGGTCCCATATTTTATCTTTTTATGTTCCAAACAATAATTACACAATCCATGTTTATCAAAACTAATATTGGGGGTTGTTACCGGTAAAAGACATTTCACGCACCTTTTTATAGTCCTAATATCCTTATCTAAATCATGTAATTTTAATTTTTTATTTACCTCAACTAATCTTGTTCTTTCAACACTAATCCTTGGCTCCTCTATTTTATATCTCACAGTTGATTCATTCATAAAAATTTCCATCCCATCCCTTGACCCAAGCTGTTCTATCTCCAAATTCAAATTATTTTTAGAAGCTACCCTCTCTAGAAAAATTTTTTCCGAAGCAAAAAAAATCTCTCTATTTTTCTTCCCGATATACAAAGATCCATTATTTGATACCACATTAACTCGCAATCCCGTTTTACCTCTTGTTACTACTATTAAATTCATTGTCCCGGCAATTTTCGAAGATAATTTTATCACCGCCTCTCTCATGGAACCAAGAGTTTTTGACTCTTTATCTAATATCCTAGCCAAAATTCTGGTATCCGATTCATCTTGAGTCAAAGAATATTCCTTGGCTAATTCTCTAGCGTTAATAATTATTCCATTATGAACCAAATAAGTTTTTCCAACTTTAATTGGTTGATTATTAAGGGTATTCTTTGGACTACCATCCGTCGCCAACCTTGTTTGTCCAATCAATATTCTGGCTTTCTTTGCTTTTTGCCAAAGTACCTCTTTAAATTCCGGTAAGGCCACCATTTTTTTACCACTCCCGGTCCTCTTAAACAAAACTGTTTTTCTCTCAAAAAACACTCCCACCCCCGAAGCGTCTGTTCCCCGACGGCAAGACTGTAGCAATAAGTCCCTAAATATAGGTACTTTATCTCTACTGTCACCAAAATCAATCACCCCGAAAATTCCACACATAAATCAAGTATACTAAAACCATAAAAATACTTAAGCCTAAACATCTATTTTTAGCCCTATCAGTTATAGTATCAATAATTTTTTGGTGCAATCTTTGGCAAAATAGAAATTCATTGTCCATACCAAACACCGACATTTTCCAATACATTAATGACGGAAATCAATATCTAAGCTTCAAACTTCCAATCAGTATTCACCCCCCTCCAGTTGGACCAATAATGATTACTTCTCTAGCCCGCCTTATGCCCTCCAAGGTTCCTTATCCGGAGATTGAAGCCGCTCATTTAATCAACATTACCCTTGCCTCACTCACCCTAGTCATTGTTTATCTATTATTATCGACACTGGTACCCCATCTTTCAGCTTTTATCCTAACTGTTTTACTTGCCACCAACCAAATAAACATTCTCTATAGTCTGGATGTTACCAACGAAGTTATCTATTCTTTTTTTCTAACCTTATCCTTACTGTTGTATAGTCGTTTTAAAAAATCTTTTGTCTATATTTTTTTTGGCTTACTTTTTCTAATTCGATATGAAAGCATTGTTGTTCCTATCAGTATTTTTATTATTGAACACTACACTCAAAAACGTTCCCTAAAAATAAAACATATTCTCTCCAGTTTTATTCCTATAGTTATCTGGCTTGTTATCCTTAATTTCCACAGTCGAACCGGAAATAACCTTCTTGGAAACGCCTATTTCGAAGAGATCTACAATGGTTTGACCAAACTTCCAAACGTCCTATCATTTTTTTCACTAATCGACATTATTACTTTTAATAGTTCACTCGTCACCTCAAATCTCAATCAAATATTTTTCCTCATTACCATAGCTTTATGTTTCTATGGTATTACCAACAAAAATTCCAAACCTATACTAAAAATAATTTATCTAATTTTTGGTTTACATCTCCTGTTTTTCTGTATTTTTCCAAACTTTGCTGTTCGTTATTATATTCCCTTAATTTGGATCGTCTATCTTATCTTAGCCAATCAAAAATCAGAAATCATTTCCCTATCAATCCTTTCTTGTCTCTTGGCTTACAATTTGGCTCACCTTGACGTTCCCTCAAGTTACTATCGACCATATGATATGGACGAATATCGACTAGTTGCTGATTGGTTAAACCAAAAACAATTCGATAAAGAGACTATAGTTCTTATTTACGAACCATATATCCTCTCCTACTATGTCACCAACCCACATGCCAACGCCATTAGATTTAAAGACGACTTTCCTTTTGGAGTCTGCAAAGATAACATTATCTGCGTCTCCCAAACCCTATTTGATCAGGCTAATGGAAACAAAGATGTCCTAGTTGTTACCACCACCACTTCTTCTGACGACCTCTCCCTAGTCAATGATAAATTCACCCCCATACTTCACCACATTAAAACTTTTAATGACAAAAACATTTCTAATAAAAAAGATCACTTTCAATACCTCACCACCCTTTATTCTACTAAGAGCAGACATTGGGCTAATATTTGGTCCTTTACTCCCAACAAAAAAAGCCCCTAAAAAGGGGCCTTTTTAAAAAACTTTTTTTAGATTTCAAAACGACAGATTCTCCCGATTTTAATATTCTCTCCAAATTTAGCATTTAGAGCTGTTACCATATCCTTTATTTTAATCGCCGGATCTTTGATAAATTCTTGCTCCAACAAAACCTCAACATTTTCCGGATCCATAGCTGCCACCTGTAGACAAAGATCTTTGGTCACTGACAAAAAATCTTCATTTTTAGCGACAAAATCTGTTTCACAAAGTAGTTCTACCATTACTCCAATTTTCCCGGTACTATGGGTATAGGTTGCTACTCTTCCTTGATGAGTTTCTCTTTCGGCTCTCTTTTCAGCCTTTTCAAAACCTTTAGCCTTCAAAATTTCTTTGGCTTTTTTCTCATCACCTTTGGCTTCTTCTAAAGCTGCTTTGATTTCCATAATTCCGAGACCCATTTCTGCTCGAATTTTTTTAACTAATTCAATTATTTTTTTATTATCCATTTTTTTATTAATAATTATTTTACTCTTTAAGTAAAAAACCTTTAATTAAATATTTTTTCCTCACTTTTAAGGGAGGGGTCAGGGGTGAGTTTATTTCACTCCTGCAGCTTTCATTGCTCTGCCAATTTCCTCAACGATTACACTAATGCTTTTTACATTGTCATCATTGGCTGGAATCGCAAAATCAACTTTTTCAGGATTACTATCAGTATCTACAATAGCTACTACTTTAACGCCCTTTTCAGTAGCTTCTTTAATCGCGGTTTTCTCAAAACCAGCGTCAACTACGAAAATAATATCAAAAAGCTTATCTAAGTTTGTCAAACCACCAACCATTCTCTCCAAACGAGTTTTTTCTTTATTTAATTCTGATAAATCTTTTTTACTTGATTGAGCTAATTTACCACCTTCTTGAAGTCCAGTAGTTAACTCATTTAATTTCTTAACATTCTTCTTGATTTCGCCCCAATTCGACACCGTTCCTCCCACCCAACGATCAGTAATATAAGGAACCCCTGCGTCCATAGCTACTCTACGAACCACTTCTCTGGCTTGTCTTTTAGTTCCGAGCATCACAATTTGTTTACCATTTCTCTTGGCATTGTAGATAAAATTGCAAGCCTTCTCTAGACCACTAAAACTTTTATTTAAATCAAAAAGCTGAATTCCCTCTCGAGCTTCATATAAATAATCCTTAATTTTTGGATTGGTTTTTGAGACTTTATGACCTAAATGACAACCAGCAGTTAACAAGTCCTTAACATCGATTGTTAGAGTATATTTTTTATCCTCTTTAACAACTTCTTTCTTAACTTCGACAACTTCAGTCTCTTTATTCTTCAAAGATTCTTTCTCAATTCTGACCTTTTCATTGATTTCCTTTAGATTATTCTTATCAATGGACTTGGCTTTTTTAGCTCCAACCACTAATGCTTTTTTAACCAGACTTTTTCCGGTTCTGTTTACAGTTTTTGTTTTCATAGTTCTTATTTATTTTTGCCCTGAATTTTCAGGGAAAACTATTTTAATAAAAATAAATTTTTAATCTAGGAATTATAACACATTATCGAATCCACATAGCATCACCAAAACTAAAAAACCTAAACTTATTCTCTACTGCAAATTTATACGCAGCACGCCAGTCTTCACCCATCATTGCCGCTATTAACATCAACAATGAACTTTTTGGTAAATGAAAATTTGTTATTAATGAATCTACAAATTTAAACTTATATGGTGGATAAATAAAAATATCTGTTTCCCTGCTTCCCGGGTGCAAAACTCCTTTTTCATCACTCATACTTTCCAAAGTCCTTACCGTTGTCGTACCTACAGCAATTATTCTTTTACCCTGTTCTTTAGCTAAATTTAACCTTTCTGCCACCTCTGGTTTTATTTCCATAAATTCTGAATGTAATCGACCGCTTTCCAAATTTTTTTCACTCACCGGTTTAAATGTCCCCAAACCCACATTCAAGTTTATCCTTTCTATTTGTATTCCCTTTTCTTCTAAAATTTTTAATAACTTCTCAGTAAAGTGTAAACCCGCTGTTGGCGCCGCTGCCGATCCATATTTGGCAGCATAAACTGTTTGATAATCCTGTCTGATTTCATCTTCCTTTTCATTGTGAATATAGGGCGGAATTGGCGTTTTTCCCACTCTCTCCAAAATTTCCCAAAAATTGCCACTAAATTCAAATCTAACTTCTATCGTCTCATCTCTATTCTCTATCACCACCCCCTTTAATCCTTCAAAATCCAGCTTTTTGCCCGCCTTCAGACCTGGTCGACAAATTGCCTCCCATGTATCGTTGTCAATCCTCTTAATCAAGAGTAATTCTACTTTTCCTCCACTCTCTTTTTTCCCCAATAACCTAGCTGGAAAAACCCGACTTTCATTCAAAACTAAAACATCATTTTTACCTAATTCTTTGGTAATATCCTTAAACACTTTTTCTTCAAAAAAACCTGGCTTATTTCTGTCTACACCAAGTAAACGACATTCGTCTCTATTTTTTAATGCTTCCTGAGCAATTAAATCCTCCGGTAGCTCATAGTTATAATCATTAATCCTTATCATCCCCATATTTTAACCTTTCTTTCCTCAATTTCCACATTTATGCTCCCCAAAAATATTTACATTTGACAAATTAGTTAGAAACTTCTAATATCTACTGTTAGAACTTTCTAACTCATGAAAAATAAAATCAAGGCTTATAGAATTATCAACAACCTTACTCAGGCTGATTTAGCCAAAATGGTCGATGCTCGTCGGGAAACTATCCTCTATCTTGAACAAGGAAAATATATGCCCTCATTAAAATTAGCCTATGATGTGGCCAAAGCTCTTGATACTACTATAGAAAAACTTTTTTCTTTTTAACTCCCAATAAACTATAATCAAATTATGAAGTCTAAAAACAAAAAAAATAGTTCTTTTATCCTAATTCTTTGTAGTTCTTTTATTATTATCAGCTCCACCTTAATAATTTTCACCAAAATTAGAAATACTACGAATTCACCCTCGTCCAACAACCCCTGTGTTCGATCTGGATGTAGTGGTCAACTATGCATTGAAAAGTCCCAACTTTCCGAAAAAGGCTTTTCTACCTGTGAATGGAAAGACGTTTATCAATGTTATCAACTGGCTACCTGTGAAAAACAATCCACCGGTCAATGCGCCTTTACCGAAAATACTGAATTTAAAAAATGTCTCAAACAAAACTCACCCTCATTTAAATTGATTCACTAGAGTCTTTACCTTGTTCTTTATTACAGTTTTGTATTTATGAATAGTTCTTTTTCGGTCAGCTTTTGCCGGTATCCAATCAGACCAAGGTCCTGAGACACAACCATTAAAGGCAGTTACCTTAAAATAATACGTAACTCTAGGATTTAATTTATTAATAGTAAAGTTTTGCTCCCCTTGATTATTATGAATAGGTGAAATCATAGCCGCATACCTCTCATCGCCCTTCTTAAGGCCGTACACAACTGCATAGCCAGTTATTTTTTCATTCACTGGTGTATAAACAATGGTTGCACTTCCCTTCTTAGTCGTAATTTTAAATAAATCAGGTGCAAACAAGGGAATTCTGTCTGTACATTGTGGTGCCCCCGGAGGCCCGCTACTAGAATTATTATTACTATTGTTATTATCGCCATTATTATTTGGGGCTGAAGTCGGAACCGGAGTCGTTGTTGGG